>NZ_JBEZKL010000048.1:0-54575 GCF_040704695.1 Streptomyces sp. NPDC048411 | reverse complement strand
GACTTCCGACTCGACCTCACGGTCCACGACGGCGGCGCGCTCCTGCGGATCGAGGCCGGAAGCCCAAGTACGGTCCAGTACGAGGGCTTCCGGCCGGCACGCCGAGAGCACGCACCGGACGCCGCTCCTTTACGGGCGAACGTTGCCTGCCGCGGCACTAGCCGGGTACGCACGACGGCCGGGGGCGAACCCCGGCCGAAGACCTACTTGACGAGGTCTTTCTCGATCTGTGCCTCCAGTTCGTCGGGCTCGCGCCCGGGGGTCTGGAGGTTGAACGCGGTGATGGCGAACCGGAAGATCACGTAATACACCACTGCGAAGCAGAAGCCGATCGGAATGATCAACCAGGGCTTCGTGGCCAGGCTCCAGTTGATGACGTAGTCGATCAGACCCGCCGAGAAACTGAAGCCGTCCTTCACCCCGAGCCCCCAGCTCACCGCCATTGAGACACCCGTGAGCACCGCGTGGATCACATACAGAAGGGGGGCGACGAAGAGGAACGAGTACTCGATCGGCTCGGTGATGCCCGTCACGAACGACGTCAGACCGACCGAGAGCATCATGCCGCCGACCGCCTTCCGGCGATGCGGCTTGGCGCAGTGGTAGATCGCCAGCGCCGCAGCCGGGAGCGCGAACATCATGATCGGGAAGAAGCCCGTGGTGAACTGCCCGGCCGTCGGATCGCCCGCCAGGAACCGGTTGATGTCACCGTGCACGACCGTCCCGTCCGGTTTGGTGAAGTCGCCGAACTGGAACCAGACGAACGTGTTCAGGAACTGGTGCAGGCCGACGACCAGCAGTGCGCGGTTGGCAACACCGAAGATGCCGGAGCCGAGCCAGTTCAGGTCCACCAGCCACTTGGAGAAACCGGTCAGACCGTCACCGATCGGGGCCCACAGCCAGGCGCACAGGGCGGCGAAGGCCAGACCGACGAACGCCATGATGATCGGCACGAGACGGCGGCCGTTGAAGAAGCCCAGCCAGTCGACCAGCTTGACCCGGTGGTACCGCTGCCAGAACCACGCCGACATCAGCCCCATCACGATGCCGCCGAACACCCCGGGATTCTGGTACTGGGCGACCGTCACCTTCGCGTTGCCGGTGACACAGGTGCCGAACCAGGTGCCGCCCGCGGTAAAAGTGGAACCCGGTGGGCAGTCCACCGGGAAGGCGTGCAGCACCGCGTAGTAGACGAGGAAGCCGGTCACCGCCGCGAGCGCCGTCGAACCGTCCGACTTCTTCGCCATGCCGATCGCGACCCCGACGCAGAACAACAACGGCAGTCCGAGACCGGAATCGAGGAGCGCCCCACCGGCAGCGGCGAAGACCTTCGCGACGTCGTTCCAGCCGAGACCCTCGTCGCCGAACACGTCCGGCTGGCCGAGCCGGTTGAGAATGCCGGCCGCCGGCAGCACCGCGATCGGGAGCTGGAGGCTGCGTCCCATCTTCTGGAGGCCCTGGAAGAAGCCGTGCCACCACATCTTCCGTGGTGCTGTGGCGCTGCTCGAGCTCATCGGCATCCTCCCGGAACAGGCCACGTCTGGCGGTCGTCGCAAAGTGGTGTAGACCAGTTGCGGTGCGGTCCGTAACCCGCCCGGAGGACAGAGCACCGGTGATCGTCATCATTGGTGATGATCAGGTTGCTCGCTCGCGAAGTTGGGCCAACCGTGCGTTACCGTGACGAAACGGACCCATGGTGGGCCGGCACCGGACGTGAAGAACCAGGGAGAACCACATGGCCAGCAAGGCTGAGAAGATCGTCGCCGGGCTCGGCGGGATCGACAACATCGAAGAAATCGAAGGCTGCATCACCCGCCTCCGCACCGAGGTCGTCGACCCGAGCAAGGTCGACGAAGCCGCGCTCAAGGCCGCCGGGGCCCACGGCGTCGTCAAGATGGGCACCGCGATCCAGGTCGTCATCGGCACCGACGCCGACCCCATCGCCGCCGACATCGAAGACATGATGTGACGACCACTCGCGGAGCCGGCCCGGCTCCGCACCCCCAGGCCCCGAACCCAGCAGAACGGGGCCTGCGGCACACCCCCACCAGCCCCCCTCCGCACCCCCACCCGCCCCCCGGCACACCCCGACCGGCGGCCACGGCCCAGCCGATAGGCTCGACGCCATGTCTCGTATCGACGGCCGCACCCCCGAAGAGCTCCGCCCCATCACCATCGAACGCGGATGGAGCAAGCACGCCGAAGGCTCAGTCCTCATCTCCTTCGGCGACACCAAGGTCTTCTGCACCGCCTCCTTCACCGAAGGCGTCCCGCGCTGGCGCAAGGGCACCGGCGAAGGCTGGGTCACCGCCGAATACTCCATGCTGCCCCGCTCCACCAACACCCGCGGCGACCGCGAAGCCGTACGCGGCAAGATCGGCGGCCGCACCCACGAGATCAGCCGCCTCATCGGCCGGTCCCTGCGCGCCGTGATCGACTACAAGGCACTCGGCGAGAACACCGTCGTCCTCGACTGCGACGTCCTCCAGGCCGACGGCGGCACCCGCACCGCCGCCATCACCGGCGCGTACGTCGCCCTCGCCGACGCCATCACCTGGGCCCAGCACAAGAAGCTCATCAAGCACGGCCGCAAGCCGCTGACCGGCACCGTCTCCGCCGTCAGCGTCGGCATCGTCGACGGCACGCCGCTCCTCGACCTCTGCTACGAGGAGGACGTCCGCGCCGAGACCGACATGAACGTCGTCTGCACCGGCGACGGCCGCTTCGTCGAGGTCCAGGGCACCGCCGAGGCCGAGCCCTTCGACCGCAAGGAACTGAACGAGCTCCTCGACCTCGCCACCAGCGGATGCGTCGACCTCCGCGCCATCCAGCAGGCGGCCCTCGCCCGCACGCTCGGCGAGTAAAGAAGCAACCAAGTACGCACCACAGAGCGTCGTTACGAGTACGGACGCACGGGTCGAACCGTGCGTCCGTCCGCGTATCCGCACCCGGGGAGGAACCGCACCATGGCCAAGGCCACCCGCCACCGCCGCATCACCGTCGCGCTGACCCTGACCGCTCTCACCCTCACCGCCGCGGCCGGCTGCGGCGCCGTCGACAAGGCCCTCGACTGCGTCCGTACCGCCGACGCCATAGCCACCAGCGTCGACAACCTCCAACAGGCCGTCTCCAACGCCGCGAACGACCCCACCCAGGCATCCGAGGCCCTCGACGAGATAGACAAGGAACTCGGCAACCTCGGCGACAAGACGGACAACGCCGACCTCACCAAGGCCGTCGACGACCTCCAGGCCGGCGTCAAGAACGTCCGCGACGCCATCGACAAGGGCGACGCCACCCCGGACATCACCCCGGTCACCGACGCAGCCAAGGAGATCGGCAACGTCTGCACCTCATAGCGGACCCCGCCCGGCACCCCGCGATAATCGGCACATGACCCGCCTGATCCTCGCCACCCGCAACGCCGGGAAAATCACCGAACTCCACGCGATCCTCGCCGACGCAGGGCTCACCCACGAACTCGTCGGCGCGGACGCGTACCCCGAGATCCCCGACGTCAAGGAGACCGGCGTCACCTTCGCCGAGAACGCCCTCCTCAAGGCCCACGCCCTGGCCCAGGCCACCGGCCACCCCGCGATCGCCGACGACTCCGGCCTCTGCGTCGACGTACTCGGCGGCGCCCCCGGCATCTTCTCGGCCCGCTGGGCCGGCACCCACGGCAACGACCGCGCCAACCTGGACCTGCTGCTGGCCCAGCTCTCCGACATCGACGACGCCCACCGCGCCGCCCACTTCGCCTGCGCGGCGGCCCTCGCCCTCCCGGACGGCACGGAACGCGTGGTCGAGGGCCGCCTCCTGGGCACCCTCCGCCACACCCCGGCCGGCACGAACGGCTTCGGCTACGACCCGATCCTGCAGCCGGAGGGCATGACCCGGACCTGCGCGGAACTGACGGCGGCGGAGAAGAACGCGATCAGCCACCGGGGGAAGGCGTTCCGGGCGCTGGTGCCGGTGGTGCGGGAGCTGGTGGGGTGACATGTAGATGGTCGCCACCTTCGAAAGGAAGGTGGCGACCATTTCTTGCCTGTGGGCCCGGTGGGATTCGAACCCACGACACACCGGACCTAAACCGGCGCCCTCTAGCCAGCTGGGGTACGGACCCGCGCGCCCACTCTACTGTGCGCGGCTACGTCGGTTCGAGAAGGATTCGGTCTGGCTGTGGCAGGACGGACACAGGTACCGCAGGTTCTCGCGGCGATTGTCCAGTCGGTCGCCATTGATGTGGTCGATCTCCAGCACCAGGCGCTTGCCCCGCCAGACATCGCCAATGCCACACGCTGCACACTCGTGCGGAACGTTCAGGTCATCAAGCGCGCGTCGCAGATGAGCGGTCCTCGTCCGGGGCGAGGGCGGGTCGAGCCGCCTCAGGACCTCCCCCGCAGGTTTGCGATAGGGGGAGGAAGCTCCGAGGAAGTGGCCCTGCCCTGTGAAGTGTTCGGTTGAAATGCTGTGCGCTTCGATGCTGCGCTTCACGAGAGCGCGACCGGCGCCGTTGTCGGCACGACCCAGAAGCTTGAGTACGCCTGCGAAGCTGAACGAGGCCTCCACGGCCGCCACCAGCTCGTCACGGTTCAGGATGCCTGCTCCGTATCGGCGCCCGCGCGTGAAATGCGAGGTGTCGATGCCGTACTGATCGAGTTTCTTGCGGATATGGCCGTACGGGCTGTCCTGTGGTGGGAGGCCCATGTACTCCAGCACTTCCCGGATGCTGTGGGAGTGTGCCGCAGCCTCGGCGAGGAGTGCTTTCGAGTACGAGCGACGTTCTCGCTCCGGCAGTAGTTCCTCGCGGAAATGGGATGTGTCTATGCCGTAGTGCCGCAGGCGTCGGTTCAGGTAGGAGCGCGCTCCGCTGCCGAGCGTGGCGCCGAGTCTGCGCATCAGATCCACCATGCTGGATGACTCGGCTGCAGTCGCCGCCAGGCGCTCGCGCGTGTACTGGGGACTGTTCACGCCGCCCTCCGCTTGCGCCCGCGATAAGTATCCGTCGCCGAGTGGCAGTTGGGGCAGAGGAACCGCAGGTTTTCCGGTCGGTTGTCCCACCAGCTGCCGTTCTTGTGATCGACCTCAAGCCGTAGTGGTTTGTCGTTCCATACGGTGCCGATGTCGCACTCCGCGCAGCGTTCCGGTATTCCGATCCGAATGAGTTCTCGGCGGAGCCGCGCGCCGCCGATCCGTCCATCCTGCGGAGAGCCCAGCACGAGCACGTTACCGCGGGAGCCTTTGGCTCGGCCTCGGCGCATCGTGAAGTGGGATATGCAGATGCCCAGAGACGCGATCCGCCTGCTGATGTGCGTGTGGCTGCCGCCGACAGGGTTGATCCCCAGTCGTTGGAGGACTTCCGTGACCGAGGCGGAGGCTGCGACCGAATCGCGCAGAGATTCATCGGAGTAGCGCACCCACTTCTTATCGAAGTGCGAGGTGTCGATGTCGGCCTCCGCCAGCTTCTGGCGCAGGTAGCGCCTGCTGCCCGCCGTCGGCGTGCCCCCGCACCACCGGACCGCATCGTCGAAGTTGGTCGTTTCACGTGCTGCCTCTTCAAGCAGCTCTCGCGTGTATCGAACCGCCATCGATCTCCTCCGTTCCCGACCGCGCGTTCGCGGCCTCGTACGGAGCAACGAACCGTTTATCGGATGGTCACGTCCGATATGCGGCGAGATGTGGAACGGCCCGCACCACTTCGGCTGAAGCGGTGCGGGCCGTTCCCGGGGGACGGGGCTTCTGCGCGGTCATGGCGGTCGCAGACCGATGGGGAGTGAACGTGCGACGCCCGTCACAGGGGTGTGGTGTCGGTCAGATGCCGAGGTCCTTGATGATTTTGGCGACGTGGCCGGTGGCCCTGACGTTGTAGAGGGCGTGCTCGACCTTGCCTTCTTCGTCGACGACGACGGTGGAGCGGATGACGCCCGTCACCGTTTTGCCGTAGGAGTTCTTCTCGCCGTACGCGCCGTACGCCTCGAGGGTTTCCTTGGAGGGGTCGCCGACGAGTGTGACCTTGAGGTTTTCCTTCTCGCGGAACTTGGCGAGCTTCTCGGGCTTGTCGGGGGAGACACCGATGACGTCGTATCCGGCGCCGGCCAGGAGTTCCAGGTTGTCGGTGAAGTCGCAGGCCTGCTTGGTGCAGCCGGGGGTGAGGGCGGCCGGGTAGAAGTAGACGATGACTTTGCGTCCCTTGTGGTCGGCGAGCGAGATGTCGTTGCCGTCGGCGTCGGGGAGGGTGAAGGCGGGGGCGGTGTCGCCGGGCTGGAGTCGCTCGCTCATGGTTCTCCTCAGGGGCGTGTGGGGTGTACGGGACCGAGCGTAATAGGGGTGCCGTCGGGTGCGCGGACGGCTGAGCTGACAGACTGGCGATGAAGGTTTACCGGACGAGGACCACGGAGGCGGCGCAGTGTCGGATGCCAGGACCCCTGCGCAGATCGAGGCGGACATCATCAGCAGGCGTGAGCAGCTTGCGGTGGTGCTCGATGAGATCGGGGTGCGGGTGCACCCGAAGACGATCATCGGTGATGCGAAGGCCAAGGCTGCCGAGGCCGTGGACCGGACGGCCGGGCGGGCGTTCGTCGCGGTGAATCGGACGGTGTCGGACGTGAAGGCGCAGTTTGTGTCGGAGGATGGCGCGCCGCGTCTGGAGCGGGTGGTTCCGGCGGCGTTGCTGGCGGTCGGTGTGGTGGGGCTGCTTGTGGTGTCGCGGCGCAAGAAGCGCTGAGAAGGCTGACCCCGGGGGCGTGCGGGAGGGCCGCGGGCAGGTAGGTTTCGGGTCGTGAGCGAGAACACCGACGACAAGCTGCCCATTCGCATGCTGCATGACCGCGTGCTGGTCCGGTCCGATACGCCTGAGGGTGAGCGGCGTTCGGGCGGCGGCATTCTGATTCCGGCGACTGCTGCGGTGGGGCGCCGGCTGGCCTGGGCTGTCGTGGTTGCGGTCGGCCAGAATGTGCGGACGGTGGAGCCGGGCGACCGGGTGCTGTATGACCCGGAGGACCGTGCCGAGGTCGAGGTGCGGGGTGTGGCGTACGTGCTGATGCGGGAGCGGGATCTGCATGCGGTGGCGGCGGACCGGTTCGAGGGTTCGGTGGATTCGACCGGGCTGTATCTGTAGCCCTGTAGCCCTGTAGCCCTGTGGCGCTGTTGTCTGCGAGATATGTGGCGTAAGGCCTGGTGACGCCCGTCACCAGGCCTTTTGCATGTTCTTTGCTATGTTGGTGGGACCCCGACGAGACGCGCCGTACCGGGTTTCCGCAAAGACGACGCACCTGTTTTGTCCGTTCGTGTGTCTGTGGTGCTCGGAGGTGCCGTCGTGGCGTGGGTTCTGCTGGTTGTTGCCGGTCTGCTGGAAGTGGCCTGGTCGATCGGGATGAAGTACACGGAAGGGTTCACCCGGTTGTGGCCGAGTGTGTTCACCGGGTTCGGGATCGTGGCCAGCATGGTGCTGTTGTCGCAGGCGGCGAAGTCGTTGCCGATCGGTACGGCGTACGGCGTGTGGGTCGGTATCGGTGCGGCGGGGGCGGCGGTGCTCGGCATGGTGGTGCTGGGTGAGCCGGTGACCGCCGCCCGGATTTTCTTCGTGTCTCTGTTGTTGGTGGCTGTGGTGGGGCTGAAGGCGACGTCGGGGCACTGAGAGGAGCCCCGTAGGTCACTCGTTTGTGGTCCCCAGGGTGCCGTCGGCGCCCTGCGGGAAGAGTTCTCCGATGCCGCCGTTGTCGTTCCCGAAGATGTCCGCGCTGCCGCCGTCCAGGGGGCCGGCGGGCGGTGCCGGGGTGGCGGGGCCGCTGCCGGCGGGGCTGGTGGGCGGGGTGCTCGGCGGTGGGCCGGACGGTGTCTCGGGCGGGGTTCCGGTGTTGGTGGGGCCGGTGCCTTCGCCGGTGGGCAGGGCGGGTTCGCCGGCGCCCCTTTCGAGTTCGAGGTTGAATTCTTCGATGCTGCTGCCGCTGAGTGCGGCGCCGGTGTACTGGGCCCAGATCTGGGCGGGGGTGCCGCCGCCGTTGACGCGGGACAGGCCGAGTGCTCCGTAGAGCGGTTTCTGTACGCCGGTGTCGGGGTCCTGGCCCATGACGGCGATGACGGTCGCGAGGTTCGGGGTGTAGCCGGCGAACCAGGCGGCCTTGTCCTCCTCGGCGGTGCCGGTCTTGCCGGCGGCGGGGCGGCCGGCGCCCTGGGCGGCGGTTCCCGATCCGTTTTCGACGACGCTCTGCAGGATCGAGGTGGTGGTGTCGGCGGCTTCGCGGCTGACGGTTTGCTTGGTGTGACGGCCGGGGAGTGCGAGTTCCTCGGCGTCCTTGCTGATCTTGTCGACGAGGGTGTAGGTGCCGTGCCTGCCGTGGTTGGCGAGTGTCGCGTACGCCTGGGTCATGTCGAGGACGCTGGCGGTGGCGGTGCCGAGTGCGATGGACGGCGAGGCGGTCAGGTCGGGGGTGTTCTTGGGGATGCCGAGGCCGATGGCGGTGTCTTCGACGTTGCCGGGGCCGACGTCCTGGGCCATCTGCGCGTAGACGGCGTTGACGGACTTGTCGGTGGCGGCTCGGACGGTGATGGGTCCGTAGCTGATGTCGTCCTCGTTGGCGGGGGCGTATCCGGTGGGTCCGTTCGGGCCCCGCACCATGCGTCGGTTGGTGCCGTCGTAGACGGTGTTGGGGGTGATGCGCCGGCCGTGCTGGGTGGTGGACCGGTTGGCGACGGCGGAGGTGAAGACGAACGGTTTGAAGGTGGAGCCGACCTGGTAGTCGCGGCGGGTGGCGTTGTTGACGTACTGCTTGGTGTAGTCGATGCCGCCGTACATGGCGACGACCCGGCCGTTCGAGGGGTCGATGGAGGCGCCGCCGACGCGGACGTTGCGGTCGGCCGGGCGCTCCGTGCTCGTCATCGACATCACGTTGTCGTTGACGGCTTTGACCAGGGCGTTCTGTTTCTCTTTCTCCAGTGTGGTGGTGATGCGGTAGCCGCCGGTGGCGAGCGTGTCCTCGTCGATGATCTTGTGGGTGGTGAGGTAGTCCTTGACGGCCTGGACGATGTAGCCGCGCTGTCCGGAGAGTCCGGTGGAGGTCTTCACCTTGTTGGGCGCGGGGAACCGCATGGTGGCGCGTTCGGATGCGCTGAGCCAGTTCTCCTTGACCATGCCGTCGAGTACGTAGTTCCAGCGGGCGACGGCTGCGGCCTTGTTCTCGGGGTGGACGACGACGTCGTATGCGCTGGGGGCGTTGAGCAGGGAGGCGAGGTACGCGCCTTCGGTGGTGGTGATGCGGCCGATGTCCTTGCCGTAGTACGCCTGTGCCGCGGCCTGGATGCCGTAGGCGTTGCGGCCGAAGTAGCTGGTGTTGAGGTAGCCCTCGAAGATCTGGTCCTTGCTCACTTCGCGGTTGAGCTTGATGGCGATGAAGAACTCCTTGGCCTTGCGCATGAGGGTCTGTTCCTGGCCGAGGTAGTAGTTCTTCACGAACTGCTGGGTGATGGTGGAGCCGCCCTGTTTGCCCTTGCCGGTGAGGGTGTTCCAGCCGGCGCGGGCCATGGCCTTGATGTCGACGGCGCGTTCGGAGTAGAAGCTCCGGTCCTCGGCGGCGAGGACGGCGTGCTGGACGTTGAGGGGGACCTGGGCGAGCTGGATGTTCTGCCGGTTGATCTCGCCGTCGCGGGCGATGAAGCTGCCGTCCTTGTAGAGGTAGACGTTGGACTGCGCGGTGGCGGTGGGGTTGGCGGGCGGGATGCCGACGAGCTGGTATCCGGCGATGAATCCGCCGATCAGGATCAGGGCGCTGACGAGGAGCGTGGCGAGCGTCACCCGCCAGGTGGGGACGGCGCGGCGCCAGCCGGTGCGTCCGGGGCGGTTCCTGCTTCCCTTTTTCTTCCTGCCGGGGGCGGTTGGGCCTGCGGGGGCGCCGGTGCCGGCAGAGGGGTCCCTCGGGGCCCGGTTCCCGTTGCCGGGCCCCCCGCTCTGCTGCTGTGGCTCGTCGCTCATGTCGGTGAAGACTCCTCGGGTGCGGTCAATTCCCCCATAGTGCCCTTTTTTATGGAATAAGCCCTGGATCAACCCCGGGCCGACCTGCGATCACTCCCGGATCGGCCGCCGAAAAGCGGTCGCGGTGGCTGTTCCCGCTGCACTAGGGTCGTGCGCTTTGGTGTCCAACGCGGTTGGGCGCACGAGTGCGAACGAGCACGGGGGTGATGGGGATGCGGTTGTACGCGGTGGTTGCGGCGGGCGGGTTCCGGCGCCATGCCACCTACCGGATCGCGACGGCGGCGGGGGTGTTCACCAACACCGTCTTCGGTTTCATCCTGGCGTACACCTATACGGCGCTGTGGGACGAGCGTCCGCACCTCGGCGGCTACGACCTGTCCCAGGCGCTGACGTATGTGTGGCTGGGGCAGGCGCTGCTGGCGACCTCCGCGATGATGGGCGGCGGTTTCGAGGACGAGTTGGTCGAGCGGATCCGTACCGGCGATGTGGCGGTCGACCTCTACCGGCCGGTCGATCTTCAACTGTGGTGGCTGGCCGGTGACTTGGGGCGGGCAGCGTTTCAGTTGCTGGCGCGTGGCGTGGTGCCGATGGTGCTGGGGGCGCTGGCGTTCCCACTGGCTCTGTCCGGCTCGCCGGGGGTCTGGCTGGCGTTCCTGGTTTCGGTGATGCTCGGGGTCGTGGTCAGTTTCGCTCTGCGCTATCTGGTGGCGCTGTCCGCGTTCTGGCTGATGGACGGGGCGGGCGCGGCGCAGATCGCGTTCCTGGCGGGGCTGTTCTTCTCGGGGATGCTGCTTCCGCTGACGTTGTTCCCGGGGGCGCTGGGCGAGGTGGCGCGGGCGTTGCCGTGGTCGGCGCTGCTCCAGGTGCCGGCCGATGTGTTCCTCGGGAAGCACACGGGGTGGGGGCTGGTGGAGGCGTTCGCTTTCCAGGGCGGCTGGGCGCTGGCGTTGTTGCTGGCGGGGCGGTTGGTGCAGTCGGTGGCGACGCGGAGGGTGGTGGTTCAGGGTGGCTGAGGTCGCCGAGGTCTCGAGGGCCGTCGAGGTTCCCGATGCGGTGTTCGCCGAGCGGTCGAGGCTGGTCGAAGGGGTTCGTGCGTACGGGCTGATCGTCGCGATGTGGCTGCGGTCGACGATGGCGTACCGTGCTTCGTTCGCCATGACGGCGTTCGGGAACTTCGCGGCGACGGGCTTCGACTTCGTCGCGATCCTGCTGATGTTCGCGCACGTCGACGAGTTGGGCGGCTACACGCTGCCGGAGATCGCCCTGCTGTACGGGGCTTCGGGCACCGCGTTCGGGCTGGCCGATCTGGTGCTGGGGTCGATGGACCGGCTGGGCCGCCGGGTCCGGGACGGCACGCTGGACACGCTGCTGGTGCGCCCGGTTCCGGTGCTGGCCCAGGTGGCGGCGGACCGGTTCGCACTGCGCAGGCTGGGGCGGATCACGCAGGGGCTGCTGGTGCTCGGTTACGGGCTGGCGGTGCTGGACATCGCGTGGACGCCACTGAAGGTGGTGATGATCCCGCTGATGCTGCTGAGCGGGGCGGCGGTCTTCGGCGCGGTGTTCGTGGGCGGGGCGGCGTTCCAGTTCTTCGCGCAGGACGCGGCGGAGGTGCAGAACTCCTTCACGTACGGCGGGAACACGCTGCTGCAGTACCCGCCGACCATCTTCGCGAAGGACCTGGTGCGCGGGGTGACGTTCGTGGTGCCGCTGGCCTTCGTGAACTGGCTGCCCGCGCTGTATGTGCTGGGCCGGGAGTACCCGCTGGGGCTGCCGGAGTGGGTGGCGTTCCTGCCGCCGGTGGTGGCGGGGGTGTGCTGGGTGCTCGCGGGGGCGGCGTGGCGGGCGGGGCTGCGCTCGTACCGGAGCACGGGCAACTGAGGACGAGTGGAGCGAGGACGGGGCATGGCTACGGGTACGGGTACGGGTTTCATTGAGCTCGACGGTGTCGAGAAGGTCTTCGAGGTGCGCCGCAGGACGGGTTTTCTGCGCAGCGAGCGGCGCGAGGTCCGCGCGGTCGACGGGATCGGCTTCCGGGTGGAGCGCGGCGAGATGGTCGGCTACATCGGTCCGAACGGCGCGGGCAAGTCGACCACGATCAAGATGCTGACGGGCATCCTCACCCCGAGCGGCGGGCGGTTGCGGGTCGCGGGCATCGACCCTTCGAAGGAGCGTACGAGGCTGGCGCACCGGATCGGTGTGGTGTTCGGTCAGCGCACCACACTCTGGTGGGACCTGCCGCTGCGCGACTCGTACCGGCTGGTGCACCGGATGTACCGGGTCCCCGACGCCCGGTTCCGGGAGAACCTGGACCGCTGTGTCGAACTCCTTGATCTGGGAGCGCTGTTGGATGTGCCGGTGCGGCAGTTGTCGCTCGGGCAGCGGATGCGCGGCGACATCGCGGCGGCACTGTTGCACGACCCGGAGGTGCTGTATCTGGATGAGCCGACGATCGGTCTGGATGTGGTCTCCAAGGCCAAGGTCCGTGGGTTTCTTCGGGACTTGAATGCCGAGCGGGGTACGACGGTGCTGCTCACCACGCACGATCTGACGGATATCGAGCAGCTCTGCCGGCGGGTGATGGTGATCGATCACGGCCGCCTGATGTACGACGGTGCGCTCGCCGGGCTGCATGAGGTCGGCGAGAGCGAGCGCACGCTGGTTGTGGACCTGGAGCGTGAACTCCCGCCGATCCGACTGGAGTCGGAGCCTTCGGTGCGTACGGTGAAGGTGGAGGGGCCGAGGCAGTGGCTGGCCTTTCCGGCGTCGGGTTCGGCGGCGCCGCTCGTGGCGCGGATCGCCGCGGAGTATCCGCTGGTGGATCTCTCGGTGCGGGAGCCGGACATCGAGGCCGTGATCGCGAAGATGTGCGCGTCGGCCGAAGCGCGAGTGTCGTGACCGGCAGTGTGTGCCCCGACCGGGCGTGGTGGATCGGTGACGTGAGCGGGCGATTTCAATAGGCTGCACGGCATGACGAGCGAACTTCCGGACATGCGTGCTTCCGATGCCGAGCGTGAGCGTGTTGCCGAGGTCCTGCGCGACGCGGTGGCCGAGGGCCGCCTGCAGATGCAGGAGTTCGAGCAGCGGCTCGACGCGGCCTACAAGGCGCGTACACATGGGGAGTTGGAGCTGCTCGTCCGCGATCTTCCGGCACCGGGCGGGGCGGTGGCGCCGGTGGGTGCGGGCGGGGCGCCCGCACGCACGGGTTCGGCGGGCACCGACTGGGCGGAACGCATCGGCGGTCCTGCCACGTCGGGGGGTGCGTTCGCCGTCTGGGGCGGGTTCCGGCGCAAGGGCAGGTGGACGGTGGGCCGGAAGTTCACCGCGTTCACGATGTGGGGCGGCGGCGAGATCGATCTGCGTGAGGCCCGTTTCGAGGACCGCGAGGTCGTCATCCGCTGCTTCACGATCATGGGTGGGATGCAGGTGACGGTCCCGCCGGAGCTGAATGTCAAGGTCAGCGGCATCGGCATCCTGGGCGGCTTCGGCGACCGGGCGACGGGCGAGGGCACCCCTTCGCCGGGTTCGCCGCGGGTGCGGATCACCGGGCTCGCGTTGATGGGCGGGGTCGGTGTGGTGCTCAAGCGGACGAAGGCGGACAGGGAGCGTGCCCGGCAGCTGAAGAAGGGGCTCGGCGGCGAATGAGTCCGTCCGGAGCTGACGGCCTGCCCCACTCCCTGTCGCGGGGCAGGCCGTAAGGTCGCGGCGGACGCATCGCCCGCCGCGTCGCTTTCTCAGAGCTGGTCGGACGCCGGAGCCGTCTGGTGGAGGCTCCGCAGGTCCACCTGCCGGCCCAGCTGCAGATATCCGGCGTCGTTGAGATGGAGATGGTCGCCGCAGTCGTACGCCGGGCGGAGCCGGCCGGGTCGGTACGGGTCGCGTGCCGCCCGGTCGAAGTCGACGACCTCGTCGAAGACGCCGCCTGCCCGCCACGAGGGCGATGAGCAGGGCCGTTCCCTGGCGCCTGGGCATGGGCGGGGTGTCTCCTCGTGGTGACGGGGGCTGGGCTCATGATGGGGCACAGTGCCGGGAACTCGACATGCTGCCCGGGAGTACGTCAGGTAGGGACAATGCGTACGGGGCGCCGGGGGCGATACGTACGCGGACGCGGACGGGTGGAGCGGGTGGAGCGGATGGAACGGATGGAACGGACCAGGTCGGGCGAGCCGGGCGGCGGACCGGCCGAGCCGGCACAGGCACGTGGCGGCGCGGGCGTGAGCTCCGGCACAGCGGCGTCCGCTCCCGCACGCCCCGCCCCTCTCGCTTCCTTCGCGTACACGGCCGCGGACGAGGAGAAGCGGCGTGGTGTGCGCCGCATGAAGACCACGGCCACCGGCCTTCTTCTGCTCGTCGCGCTCGTGTATGTCCTCGCCACCTGGGCGAAGAGCGCGGGTGTGGGCGGCTGGCCGGGCTTCGTCGCCGCGGCCGCCGAGGCGGGGATGGTGGGTGCGCTGGCCGACTGGTTCGCCGTCACGGCGCTGTTCAAGCGTCCGATGGGCCTGCCGATCCCGCACACCGCCATCATCCCCACCAAGAAGGACCAGCTCGGGACCTCTCTGGGTTCCTTCGTCGGGGAGAATTTCCTGTCGGGCGACGTCGTGCGCGGCCGGATCCAGGCGCTGGGCATCGGCCGCCGGCTCGGTGGCTGGCTGGCGGAGCCGGACCACGCCGACCGGGTCACCGCGGAGCTGGCGACCGCGCTGCGCGGCGCGCTGACGGTCCTGCGGGACTCGGACGTGCAGGCCGTGGTGGCTGAGGCGATCACCCGGCGGGCGAACGCGGCGGAGGTCGGCCCCGGCCTCGGAAAGATGCTGGAGAAGATCGTCGCCGACGGCGGCCACCGCCGGGTCGTGGACCTGATCTGTGTACGTGCGCACGACTGGCTGGTGCTGCACGGCGACTCCGTGATGGACGCGGTGCAGGGCGGGGCGCCGGGGTGGACGCCGCGGTTCGTCGACAAGCGGGTGGGGGAGCGGGTCTACAAGGAGCTGTTGCGTTTCGTGACGGAGATGCGGGACATGCCGGGGCATCCGGCGCGCGCCTCGATCGACACGTTTCTGACGGACTTCGCGGCCGACCTCCAGACCGACTCGGACACCCGGGCGCGGGTGGAGCGGCTGAAGACGGAGATCCTGGGGCGCGGGGAGGTCCAGGAGGTCATCGCGTCGGCCTGGTCGTCGGTACGCACGATGATCATCGCGGCGGCGGAGGACGAGCAGAGCGAGCTGCGGCTGCGGGCGCGCGCCTCGCTGCTGACGTTCGGCGCGCGGCTGGCGACGGACGGGCGGATGCAGGCCAAGCTGGAGGGCTGGCTGGAGGATGCGGCGGTGCATGTCGTCACGAGGTACCGCACGGAGATCACCTCGCTGATCAGTGACACGGTCGCGAGCTGGGACGCGGAACAGACCTCGAAGAAGATCGAGGCGCACATCGGCCGTGACCTGCAGTTCATCCGGATCAACGGCACAGTGGTGGGTGCGCTGGCGGGCCTGCTGATCTACACGGTGTCGCAGGCGTTGGGCGCCTGAGCACCGTCCCCCGGTGAGGGTCCGGGTGCGTACCCGTCCTGTCGTACGGGTACGCACCCGGCTTTGAGCCGCGCACAGAGGTGGGGCGGCGTCTTCTGTGCGCGGCCTCTTACGCGGGGTGTGCTCTTGAATACGGGCCCCGGCGCGCCCGCGTTCCGTGTGCTGCGGGCCTGGCGGGAAGAATTCCTCAGGCGGCGCGGCGGGTGACCGCCCACGACGCGGCGGCGACGGTGCCCGCCACGGTGAAGACGGCGGGCCAGGCGCCGACCTTCTTGGCCAGCGGGTGCGATCCGGCGAACGCGGCGACGTACGCCGTGGTCAGTGCGACGGCCGCACGCGGTCCGGCCTGCCGGTTCCACTCGTACGCGGCGACCGTGCCCGCTGCGGCGAGCGCGACCCCGCCGAGCGGCCGCTTCTTGGTCCACCGCGCGACCGCGTATCCGCCGACGAGTCCGCTCGCCGCCACTGCCGCTGTAGGAACCTTTGCCATCGCCGCCACCTTCGCCTTCTCGTGTCGTGGCTCTTGCTGTGGCTTCCGAGGCTAACGCGGTTGGCGGACACCCGGCTCCCCAGGGGGTGCACATGCGTTTACCCTAGGAGGTGAACGTCTGTGCACCCCTGGCGTCCACCGCCACCGCCGAGCACCCCACGGAGATCGCATGCCCGCGGACCCATCTGCCCCCGACGGGGCAGCCGCCCGGACGCCGACCCCGCACCACCCCCGTTTCGCCGTGGGTGTCCTCGCCTTCTGCGGGGTCGTGGTCGCGATCATGCAGACGATCGTCGTCCCGCTTCTGCCGCACATCCCGGCTCTCACCGGCGCGACCCCGGCCGCCGCGAGCTGGCTGGTCACCGTCACGCTCCTCACCGGCGCCGTCTTCACGCCCGTGCTGGGCCGGGCCGGCGACATGTACGGCAAGCGGCGGGTGCTCGTCGCCTCGCTCGCGGTGCTGGTCATCGGTTCGGTGCTCTGCGCGGTCAGCTCCCATATCGGCGTACTGATCACCGGCCGCGCCCTCCAAGGCGCCGCGCTCGCCGTCGTACCGCTGGGCATCAGCATCCTGCGCGACGAACTCCCGCCCGAGCGTGTCCTCTCCGCCGTCGCCCTGATGAGTTCGACGCTCGGCATCGGTGCGGCCGTCGGGCTGCCGGTCGCCGCGCTCGTCGTCGAGCACTTCGACTGGCACACCATGTTCTGGGTGTCGGGAGTGATCGGCCTCATCGACATCGTGCTGGTGCTCTGCTGCGTACCCGAGTCCCCGCTGCGCTCGCGCGGCCGTTTCGACGCCGTCGGCGCGCTCGGGCTGTCCGCCGCCCTGGTCTGTCTGCTGCTCGCGGTGACACAGGGCGCCGACTGGGGCTGGACGTCGACCCGCACGGTCGGACTGCTCGTCGCCGCCGTCGTCGTGGCGCTGCTCTGGGGCGCCTACGAGCTCCGCGTGACGACGCCCATGGTCGACCTGCGGGTCTCGGCCCGCCCGGCCGTCCTGCTGACCAACGTCGCAGCTCTGCTGATCGGCTTCGCCTTCTACGCGAACTCGCTGGTCACCGCACAGATGGTGCAGGAGCCGAAGGCGACCGGCTACGGGCTCGGCGCCTCGCTCGTCGTCAGCGGACTGTGCCTGCTGCCGGGCGGCGTGTCGATGGTGGCGCTCTCGCCGGTCTCGGCACGGATCTCCGCGGCGTACGGACCGAAGGTCAGTCTGACGCTGGCGGCCGGGATCATCGCCGTCGGCTACGTGGTGCGGTACTTCACCAGCCACAGCCTGTGGCTGATCATCGCCGGTGCGACGGTCGTCTCGTCGGGCACGGCCATCGCGTACTCGGCGCTGCCCGCGCTGGTGATGCGCGGGGTCCCGCCGGGCGAGACGGGCGCGGCCAACGGTCTCAACACGCTGATGAGATCGATCGGGCAGGCGTTCTGCAGCGCGACGGTGGCCGCCGTCCTGGCCAACCTCACGTTCCGGGCGGGCGGCCGGACGGCTCCGACGCTCCACGCGTATCAGCTGGTCTTCCTGATCGCGGCGGGCGCGGCGCTGCTGGCGCTGACGGTCACACTGTTCCTGCCCGGCAGGCGCACGGCCGGGGCGGGTACGGTCGGAGAGAGCCGCGACGGACGCAAGGGCGGTGCGCGGACGATCACGATCGAGGAGGGCACATGACCGGCAGCCAGGCCACCGTTCCGGCTCCGGCCCCCATCGACCCCGGCACGGGCCGGGACGCGATTCTGCGGGCGGCCCGGCGGGCGTTCACCCAGCGCCCGTACGCGGATGTGACCATCCGGGGGATCGCCGCCGACGCGGGAGTCAGCCCCTCCCTGGTGGTCAAGCACTTCGGCCGCAAGGAAGAACTCTTCAACACGGTCGCCGACTTCGGCCCGGCCGCCGAGGAACTCTTCGACGCCCCGCTGGACGAGCTCGGCCGCCACATGGTGATCACGCTCGTGCGCCGTCGCCGCGAACAGCAGATGGACCCGCTCCTGCGCGTCGTGTTCTCCTTCGGCAACCAGGACGAACGCTCGCTGCTGCGCGACCGCTTCCACAAACAGGTCACCGAGGCACTGACCGCCCGCCTCCCCGGCCACGAACGCGCCCTGCGCGCCGAACTGATCGCCGGTCACCTCCTCGGCCTCGGTGCCACCCTGAGCCTGCACCGCGAGGGCGCGGGTGCGCTGGCCAGCCCCGAACACCTCGCGGACCTGTACGCGCCGGCGCTCCAGACCCTGATCACGGGATGAGGGCGGCACGATCCGCGGGTGCGGTGTGCGTGGTCGCCGGCACGCGGGACGCGACGGGCACTCGGACGGGCCGGGCGAACTGTGCGTGCGGAATGAGGAGTTCAGGGCCCGCTTGGTGCGACCGACTGTGAGGTATGGTCTGCGTCAACCGGCGAGGGGGCCTCATGTCTGTCCGTACGTTCGCACGCACTGCCGCTGCGCTGCCTCTGCTCCTGGGCGCGTTCCTGGTGGGTTGCAGCAGCGCCGACACGACGGAGGGAGCCGGCGAGGACGTCCCGTACGCGGCGCCGTCGGCGAACGCGGCAGCCGCGTCCAAGGCGGCCGAGGCTGGGGATGCGGACGCCGAGGCGTCAGCCGCCGCGGAGGACGCCGCCGCATCCGAAGTACTCGCGACCAGGCCCGCACCGGTCCGTGACGCCTTCGCCACGCTACAGGCCACCCTGGGCGAGACCTGCACCCCGGGCGCGGGCGACTGCGGCTACGTCCTGGGCCGGGTCAACGACCAACTGGTGGGCCTGGAAGCGTCGATGAAGGCGTACCCGAACGGCCCCGGCCGCTTTAAGGAGCCCGTGGCGTGGGTGGCCGCGCTGCGCACGTCCCTGAACGGCGACACCTCCACGGCCAATCTGGAGAAGCACCGATCCGAGCTGCTCGGCACGCGCGACCGCATCAACACCTGGATGCAGGGCCACCCGGAGGACTACCGCTGACGGGGCCGCGTCGTCCACGCCGTGACGCGATTCCTCGGCTCCCGTGGGCCATTGCCGTACACCGGTCGGCTCATCGGCGTCCGGGAACCGGCCCGCCGTTCGCGTGCGGAGCGCACCCCCGCCGTCAGGCAGGACGCGGAGCCCGCCGGTCCTTACGCTGTGCCAGCTCCTCGTCATCGACCAGGGTCAGCATGGGCTGACCCGGCGCGCACATCATCGTCACGAGGAACCGGCTCCGGGTGTCCGTCCGGTTGTTTCCGTCCTGATAGTGGATGACGTCGCCGCCCGGCTCCCAGAATGTTTCCCCGGCCTTGATCACGCGCTCCGGATCGCCTTCGAGCTCGAAGAGCATCTCCCCCTCCAGCATGTAGCCGAAAGCCGGGCCCGAGTGCCGGTGCGGAGGTGTGCCGGGGTCGCCCGGAGGAAATTCGATGAGAACGGTCATCGCCTCGACACCCTCCGGGATGTACGGCGGCTTTGCCGTCTGCAGCACGGTCAGCGCGGTCTTCCACGCTTCGGACCGTGGTTCCTGCTCGGTGTTCGCCCGCTCGGTGCTCGACATGATGAAGCCTCCAGTGGTGCGTGACGGTCCGTGGAGCCGCCCGGGCCGCACAGCGAGCTTCGATCACCCCCGTAGGGAATGGCGGCCCATGCGGCTCGGGCGAGGCGGAGAGGTTGGTGTCGTTCCTGCTGCCGCGCCTGTTCGGCAGCTACGACCGAAGCCTTCGCGATGTGCGGCATCGCCGCCCTTCGGCCCGCGTGGTCACCGGTGCTGCTGAGCGATCGATTGCTCCTTCCGTCGGCCCATGTGCCGGACGGAACTCGAAGCTGCCGGGGTAGAGCATCAAAACGCCCAATGACGGCGGCGTCGGTCAGCCGGACCCCGGCGTGCATGGTCAGTCTTGCATCGGCTCGGACATGACGCCTGTTGTCCGCTGCGGCACGAGGTCTCGGCCCTGGGTGCGTGTGGCGTCAGACCTGGCGCCTAGTGGTGCCACGTGGCACCACTCGCTGCGCCAGAGAGGTCGAGACTCCATGTGGCACCGCTTTGACGCAACTCGATGTCGACATGTTTCCGCAGGTCGGAGCCGTTGGATGAGTCATGGCCCGCAATCGTTCCCCTCGCAGGCTTGCGTGTGGCGCCATAGTGGTGCCACTATGACGTCATGGACCTCACGCCGTATGTCGACAACCTCCGCCGCGAACTCGCGGTGGCCGCCGAAGCCGGTGGTGAAGAAGCTCGCGAGCTGGCCGAGCGGCTCACCGCTCCCCTGGAGTCGGCGACCCGCCTGACGATGCTCAATGTGCTCTCCGCCGCGATGGACGAGATCACTCGTGAACTCGCCCCAGGCTCGGTCGACGTGCGACTGCGCGGGCTCGACCCCGACTTCGTGGTGACGCGGCCGGCGGGCGACGAGGCGTACGAGGACAGGAGCGGGCCCGCCGAGCCGCTCAAGGCCCCGGCCCAGGCACCCGCCGACGGCGACGAAGGCGGCACCGCCCGCGTCAATCTGCGCCTGCCCGCCCACCTGAAGGCGCGCGCCGAGGAGGCCGCGAGCCGCGAGGGCCTGTCGGTCAACGCGTGGCTGGTACGAGCCGTGTCGGCCGCGGTCGACGGCGGCACCCAGTCACGTACGGCGGAGAAGACCCGCACCACCCGCACCGTCGGACAGAGCTTCACGGGCTGGGTGCGCTAGCCGCGCCCCGCCCGCCCCACTTCACCCACACCACGTCCCACCAGCGGGGACGCCACGAAGACCCAAGAGGACGGGACAGCCATGCCTTCTTTCGACACTCCCCAGCCGATCTCGGTCACCGCCAACGTGGCCGCCGGTTCCATCCAGTTCTCCGCGAGCGACCGCCTCGACACAGTCGTCGAGGTGCGGCCCCGCGACCCGAAGAAGGACAAGGACGTGCGGGTCGCCGAGCAGACCGAGGTCACCTATGCGAGCGGCGTGCTGACCATCAGGACACCCAAGGGGCGCTACCTCGTCGGGCCCACCGGCAGCGTCGACGTGACGGTCGAACTGCCCACCGGCTCGCGCGTCGACACGACCGGTTCCTGGACCCAGGTGCTCGGTGAGGGCCGGCTCGGCGAGGTCCGCGTGAAGACGTCGTCGGGCGACGTCCGCCTGGATGCGACGGGCCCGCTGCAGCTGACCGCGTCGCACGGCTCGATCACCGTGGACCGGGTCGAGGGCCTGGCCGAGATCACCACCAGTTCCGGCAGTCTGCGCGTCGGTGTCGTGGACGGCTCGGCCGTCCTGAAGAACTCGCACGGCTCCACGACCGTCGGCGCCGCGATCGGCGAGCTGCGGGTGAGCGGAGCCAACGGCGACATCGACATCCAGCGCGCCGAGGGCTCCGTCACCGCGACCACCGCGCACGGCACCCTGCGCGTGGGCGACGTGGCCCGTGGCACCGTCCAGTTGGAGACCTCCTACGGCGCCATCGAGGTCGGCGTCCGCGAGGGCACGGCCGCCTGGCTCGACGTCAGCTCGGGCAACGGGCAGGTGCGCAACGCGCTCGCCGCGTCCGAGAGCCCTGACAAGACCGAGGACACCGTCGAGGTCAAGGCCCGCACCCGCTACGGCAACATCGACATCCGCCGCGCCCGGGCCTGACCGGCCCCTCAACGGCCAGGTGCGCAACGCCGCCGCTGCGTCCGAGAGTCCGGACAAGTCCGAGGACACCGTCGAGGTCATGGCCTGCACTCGCTACGGCAACATCGACATCCGCCGCGTGGGCCTGACCCGCCCCATCTCCTTTCCTTACAGCCAAGGCCACTTCACCGCTCACCACTCCTTCGAATGGGAGGGCCCCATGCCTTCTTCTGTCATGCCCACGCCCAGGCCGGGCAACGGCCAGCAGCCGCCCGCCGCCGTCTCCGCAGCCGATCTGCGCAAGTCGTACGGCGACAAGACCGTCCTCGACGGCATCGACCTCGTCGTCCCGGCCGGGACCGTGTTCGCGCTGCTCGGCCCGAACGGCGCCGGCAAGACCACCGCAGTGAAGATCCTGTCCACGCTCATCGCGGCCGACGGCGGGCAGGCGCAGGTAGCGGGCCACGACCTTGCCACCGACCCGCAGGCCGTGCGGGCCGCGATCGGCGTCACCGGGCAGTTCTCCGCCGTCGACGGGCTGATCACCGGCGAGGAGAACATGCTCCTCATGGCGGACCTGCACCATCTGTCCAAGCGTGAGGGGCGGCGGGTCGCCGCCGAGCTGCTGGAGCGGTTCGACCTCACCGAGGCCGCAAAGAAGCCCGCCTCCACCTACTCCGGCGGGATGAAGCGCCGCCTGGACATCGCCATGACCCTGGTCGGCAACCCGCGGATCATCTTCCTCGACGAGCCGACCACCGGCCTCGACCCGCGCGCCCGCCACAACATGTGGCAGATCATCCGCGAACTCGTCTCCGGCGGCGTCACCGTCTTCCTCACCACTCAGTACCTGGAGGAGGCCGACGAGCTCGCCGACCGCATCGCGCTGCTGAACGGCGGCAAGATCGTCGCCGAGGGGAGTGCCGACGAGCTGAAGCGGCTGATCCCCGGCGGGCACGTCCGGATCCGGTTCTCCGATCCGACGGTGTACCAGTCGGCCGCCTCCGCGCTGCGCGAGGCCACCGGGGATGACGAGGCTTTGGCGCTGCAGATCCCCAGCGACGGCAGCCAGCGCGAGCTGCGCTCGATCCTCGACTGGCTGGACTCGGCCGGCATCGAGGCGGACGAGCTGACCGTGCACACCCCCGACCTCGACGACGTGTTCTTCGCCCTGACCGGCTCCAGCGTGCCCAGCCAGAACAACCAGTCCAAGGAGGATGTCCGATGAGCTCCCTCTCCCTCGCCGTGCGCGACTCGTCGACGATGTTGCGGCGGAATCTGCTGCACGCGCGGCGCTACCCGTCCATGACCCTGAACCTGCTGCTGACGCCGATCATGCTGCTGCTGCTCTTCGTCTACATCTTCGGCGACGTGATGAGCGCGGGCATCGGCGGCGGCGGCGCCGACCGCTCCGAGTACATCGCGTATCTCGTCCCGGGCCTCGTGCTGATGACCATCGGCAGCACCACGATCGGCACCGCGGTCTCCGTCTCCAACGACATGACCGAGGGCATCATCGCCCGCTTCCGCACCATGGCGATCCACCGCGGCTCCGTGCTCATCGGACACGTCGTCGGCAGCGTGCTGCAGTCGATCATCAGCGTGGTCCTCGTCGGCGCCGTCGCCGTGGCCATCGGTTTCCGCTCCACCGATGCCACCGTCCTGGAGTGGCTCGCGGCGTTCGGACTGCTCGTGCTCTTCGCCACGGCGCTCACCTGGATCGCGGTCGGCATGGGCCTGATCAGCCCGAACGCCGAGGCCGCCAGCAACAACGCCCTGCCGCTGATCTTCCTGCCGCTCATCTCCAGCACCTTCGTCCCGGTCGACGCGATGCCTGGCTGGTTCCAGCCGATCGCCGAGTACCAGCCGTTCACCCCGGCCATCGAGACCCTGCGCGGGCTGCTGCTCGGCACCGAGATCGGCAACAACGGGTGGCTGGCCGTGGTCTGGTGCCTGGGGCTGGCCGTGCTCGGCTACGTCTGGTCCAAGTCGGTGTTCAACCGCGACCCGAAGTAGGGGGCAACAGGCTGCGGGCCGCAGCCGGCAACTCGTCCCGCTCCAGGGCGGCGTACTCCGACACCACGTCGGCGTGCGCCGCCCCGTCGGCGTCCAGCCGGCACGCGCACCGGTACAGCGCACCAACAGCCTGCAGTACAGCGGGATCCGGTCATCCGCGAGAGTACGGCATCGGCCTCGTCGATCGCCGCACGCAGCGCGGCCACCGGGGCGGGCAGCAGGGCCTCGTTGTCGTCGTCGGGATTGAAATGCGGAAGCCCCGCGAGCCCGCCTTCGGGGCGCACCGTACGCACCTGCGGGGGTGCCACGGCCTGCGCGGTGCGGAGCACGGTCTCGTTGGAGGAGCCGCTGCGCAGGCTTCCGGACAGCAGGAGGATCACACGGGACGTAGGCATGTCCGCTGCAACTCGCAGCGGCCGCCGCCTCATTCCCTCGTCCCCCGGCGCGCTGACGGAGTCGCGCCTGCGGCCGGCCGCTCAGGTCTTGCCGGCAGGTGGTGCGGAAGATCGCCCCGGCGCGAGCGCGAGGCGACTCGAACCGGGGCGTCCGAAACCGGTACGTGGTCAGACGACCAGGATCGGAGTCAGGATCTGAATCACGATCAGCTGAACACGACAGAACGGAGCTTCAGCCGCTTGGAGGCGTGACCGCCGAAGGGCCGAAGGGTGAAGAAGGCACCCTCGCAGTCGGGGTCGGTGAAGACGGTGGCGGTGGAGTCGGTGAAGTTCCAGGGAGAGTCGGCGGGGTTCGACGAGCCAGGGTCGGCCACCTCGGGCAGCGTGATGCACTCCCGGCTCGCCGGGTCGATCAGGCCGGCGTACTGCGGGGTGCCGTCGAGCCCGGTGAACCGGTAGAGGAAGTCTCCGGAGGCCGCGTCGGCCGAGGTCGGCAGAGTCACGACGAGCGCGAGAGCGCCGAGGGCGGCAGCCACGGTGGTACGAAGACGCATGAAGGGCACTCCTTGAGCGGTGCGGGGGAATACGTACCGCACCAGCGTGCTCTGGTGACCTGCGCCTATGACGGAAAGAACAGGTTCAGTCACTCAGAAGTGGGCTGCTGAATCGGTTTGCCGACGCCCAGGTGGATGACTTCGTCGGACTCCCACGTGGTGAGCCCGTACGAGGTCCTGGACCCCCCGAGGTGAGGCCGGAAAAGCGAAGGCGCCCACGGTCCGTGGCTCCCTAAGCTCGCCCCATGCCACGCCCAGAACTGCAACGAATCAACGCGTTCCTCTCGGCCTTCGCCCGCCGCCAGGCCGCCCAGACCATCGATCTCCCGGGCGGATTCGCCGCCCTCGACGACGCCTTCGCACACTCGCACGCGAACAACCAGGTCGTCATCGACGGGCCTGTCACCCCCGAGGCGCTGCCCGGCATCGCGGACGAGGCGCTGGGACATCTGCCGTTCCGGATGATCACCGTCCTCGACGACGAGACGGGGAGGGCGTGCGCGGAGCCGCTGATCCGCGCCGGATACACCCACACCATCGAGCTGGTCATGGCACACACGGGCCCGGTGCCGACCGGCGGCCGCGCGGAGGAGGTGGACTTCGACGCGATCCGTGCGCCGCTCACCCGGCGCTGGCGCGGCTTCCTCCCGGACGTCGACGACGCGGTCGTACGCCACCTCGTCGACCGCCGCGAGACCCGCCGCCGCGGCGCCGACTCCGTGCACTTCGTGGCAGCCCGCACGGAGGAGGGCGAGGTCGCCTCGTGGGCGGATCTCTACCTGGACCCGGCAACCGGCATCGCCCAGATCGAGGACCTGATGACCTCCGAGACTCACCTCGGCCGCGGCCACGCCGACGCGGTCCTTGCCACGGCCCTGCGCATGGCCACCGACGCGGGCTGCGGTACGCGGTTCCTGCTCGCCGACGCGGACGACTGGCCACGCTATTGGTACGAGCGCCGCGGCTTCTCGGTCATCGGTCAGTCGCACTGCTTCGAACGCGGCTGAGTGCGGCCTCGGACGGCGTCCGCTGTCGAATTGATCCTTGGTCGCCCGCAGCCGCCGGTCCGTCGGTGGCCACAGCGCCCGGTGCCCCCGGCTTCGCGGGCATCAACCTGGAGGACATCTCCGCACCCCGCTGCTTCGAGATCGAGGCGCGGGCCTGTCTCCGCGGAGTTGATCCGCAGTTGATGCGCAGAGTTGATCATTCAATCAGGAGGAGCGGAGCCCGTATCCCAGAGCGCGCCTCAGTGCGATGTGGGTGAGCCAGGCCATCCCGAAGGTGAAGGGCGCGACGGCGTTGTCGGAGGGGCCGGGAACGGCGGAGCAGACCGTCATGACGGCGAACGGGATCCAGACCCGGAGCAGCGTGTGCTGAACGGCCGCCGAGCCCGGCGCGAGCCTGGCCAGGAAGGGGACGAGGAGCCCGATCACGGCGAACGGGATGGTGAGGCCCGTGTGCTTTGCCGCCTCGAACACCGTCCAGGCGAGCAGGAAGAGGCCGAACACACCCCAGGCGATGCGTGCGGTCCATGATGCCGGACTCGTTGCGGCACTGGCGGTCTCACGTGTCATGGTGGCTTTGTCTCCCCCGTGTCGTGGGCTTCAGGTGTCGGGACACTCGCCGTCAGCAGTTCGCGGTGTGCCGCTACTTGTGCGGCGCACCTATCCGCCCGCCCGTGGATCACCGGCTTGCAGGGATCCGGCGTGGGCGCCCGCGGCGGCAGCCTCCTCCTCGGCTCCGGCCAGGTCGAGTCCTCGGCTCCGGCCAGGTCGAGTCCTCGGCCTTGCGGGCCTTCCGCCACGACACGTTGTGCTTGCGCTCGATCTCTCGCAGTGTCATGCCGCCGCGGTGGTCGCGCCGGATCGCGGCGCGCAGTTCGATCTTCGATAGCTGCGGTACGACCAGAGCCTTTCATCAGTAGCACCCCGATGCCGCCCAGACAAGTACCCCCTCGGGCGCCGGCCACGGCCGCCATGGTGTGGGTGTCGCCGCGGCATCGAGTACGCGCGACGTGGGCTGCGGCTACGGAAACTCTGTTGTGGCAACGGGTGTGGAACCGCAGAATGCCCGCGTCGAGGTACACGTGATCTGCAAAGGTGAAGAGTGACTGAGAACGACGAGCAGCGCCAGACCCTGACCAATGGGCAAGGTGTGCCGGTCCTGACCTATCTGCAAGGGGTTCGCGAGGGGCATCCATGGGCGGACCTGGCCGAAGTGGTCGGCCCCGACCCCGTGGAAACCATCGTCTCCGACATGTCCGGATGGGCGGTGTCGGGATCTGTGGAGCTCGGTGAGCAGTTGGTGCGCCGTGGTGCCCGGGTGATGCGGCACGCCCACGAGATGCGGAAGGACTTGGTCGCGTGTCCGCCACCGGCCGACTGGTCATCGCGCGACCTGGGCGACGGACTTCGGGCAGTCCCTTGCGACCGCGATGCCGATGAGGTGTTCCCGGCATGGCGAGCCGCATTTCCTGCCGACCATCCCGACCACCACCACGGCAGCGACGAGGAAGCTCTCAGAGAGCGCCTGGCACCTATGCTGGAGGGCTCCGTCCTCGGGCCGGTCCTTCCGTGCAGCGCCTTGGTGGTGGACGAGACGGACCGCGTGGTTGCTGGGGCGATCCTCACCGACCGCGACGGCCTGCCATGGATCGCGGACGTGTTCCGCCGCCCCGAAGCCCGCTACGCAGGCCTTGGCGCCGACCTGCTCCGCCAGGTGCTCAGCGTTGCTGCGGCCGACGGGCTGGCCGAGGTCTCGCTCGTGGTGAGCGATGCGAATCCGGCCCGCCGCGTTTACGAGAAGCTCGGTTTCCAGCTGACCGGCACATCACTGACTGTCGTAGTGCCGTAGGTCAAGGAGAAGTGCTTCCCGGCCCTGCGGCCGGTGCGCTTCGACACGACGGCTTCACCGTGGACATCCTGGCGGCCCTGAAGCGGGGCCAAACCGGCGTCGGGTACGGGGATGCCACCGGCTTCCGCCTGGGCCTGACCGGTCCGGCGCGGTCGAATCCCGCAGCGCTCGCGCGCGCCGATTGATACCGGTCGGCACAGCCGGTGAAGAGACCGGCTGTGCCGACGACCCGTGCCGCGCTGCTTCGGCCGGTGGACGGCGGACGTCAGGGCTTGATGGGCTTCACCTTCGTGTCGACGCCGTTCACCCGCACGGTGACGTTCCCCCGGTTCCGCGCCCGGTCGGCCACGATCCTGTAGGACGTGACCTTCCCGTCGCGCCACTCACAGCGGACCTCGTAGCCGCCGCGGGCGCGGAGCCCGGTGAAGGAACCCTTGGCCTTCCATTCGTCCGGCAGGGCGGGCAGCAGGTGGATGACGCCGTCGTGGCTCTGCAGGAGCATCTCCGCCACGGCGCCCGAGATGCCGAAGTTGCCGTCCATCTGGAAGGGCGGGTGGTTGCAGAACATGTTGGGCAGCGTGTTGTAGGTCAACAGTCCGCGCAGCATGATCTGGGCGCGGTGCCCGTCACCGAGGCGGGCGAAGAGGGCTGCCCGCCAGGGCCAGGTCCACGAGCGGCGGCTGTCGCCCGACACCGTCGCGGCCGTGAACGGGACGCCGTCCTTCTCGCCGCACCGTGCCTTGAGCGAGACGAGGGCGGCGGCCGCGAAGTCGGGCGTCTTCGGGGTGATTTGGCGGCCCGGGTAGACCGCGAAGAGGTGCGAGGTGTGGCGGTGGATGTCGCTGGGGCTGTCGATGTCCTCCTGCCACTCCTGCAGCTGACCCCACTGGCCGATCTTGTTCGGCGCGAGGCGCGCCTGCATGTCCACGACCTTGGCCCGGTAGCGGGCATCCGTCTCGAGCGCCGCCTCGCAGTCGAGGTAGTTCTGGAACAGGTCCCAGATGATCTGCTGGTCGTACATGACGCCGTCCTCGCGCGGCCCGTGCTCGGGGGACCAGCCGTCCGGCGAGACGAGGAGTCCGTCCTCGCGCTCCTTGAGACGGTCTTCCCAGAACTCGCAGATCTCTTTGATCATCGGGTAGGCGACGGTGCGGAGGTAGACCAGGTCCTGGGTGAACGCCCAGTGCTCGTAAAGGTGCTGCGCGTACCAGGCGCTCGCGACGGTGTTCCACTCCCACGAGTTGCCGCCGAAGATGCTCTGGCTGGTGCGGGCGGTCCAGCCGCGTGTGTCCTTGCCGAAGGCGTTGCGGGTCGCCACGCGGCTGGGCACCGCCACCTGCTTGATGAACCCGACGAGTGCCTCGTGGCACTCCGGCAGGTTCGTCGTCTCGGCTCCCCAGTAGTTCATCTGGACATTGATGTTGGTGTGGTAGTCGGAGGCCCACGCCGGTGAGTTGCTGTCGTTCCAGAGACCCTGGAGGTTGGCGGGCAGACCCTTCGGGCGCGAGGAACTGATCAGCAGGTATCGGCTGAAGTCGAACATCGTCTGCTCGAGGGTCGGGTCCTCCCCGCCCGCCGCGTAACGCGCCAGCCGGGCGTTGGTCGGCAGGGCGACGACGGCGTCGTCGGAGGTGCCCCAGGCGACGGAGACGCGGTTCATGAGGGCGCGTATCTCGGCGGTGTGCTCGTCGCGCATCTCGTCGTAGGACCGGGCGGCCGCCTTGGCGAGCGCCGCGGCGACGACCGGTCCCGGATCGGCTCCGCGCCACCCGGCGGCGGCGTCGAGCTTGTAGTCGGTGCGGGCGTCGAGGAGCAGGGTCAGGGTCGTGCAGCCGGTGAACCGGAGCACCGACCCGTCGGTGCTGAAGTCGCCGTCGGTGTGTACGACCTGGGCGGTGCACGCGTGCTTGAGGCCGTTGCCCATGACGCCGCTGAAGGCCATCCGCCGGGCGCCGGCGTCGACGGTCGTCGGGGCCTGATCCTGTCCGGACGTCAGCGAGATCGCTCCGGAGAGTCCCCGGTCGCTGTCCGACGTGTACCGGAAGACCATGACGTCCGCGGACCGGCTGGCGAAGGCCTCCCGCAGGACGCGCCGCCCCGGCGCACCGAAACGGGTGACGTGGACACCCTCGAAGAAGTCCAGGGCGCGCTGGTAGTCGACGAACGTGGACTGCATGCGCGTGTCGAACCCCTTGCCTTCCAGGACGACTTCCGCGATCTGGAAGCCGGTGGACGACTCGCCGGGGGTGAAAGTGAGCCGGTAGGTGCGGTAGGCCGTGCTGTTGGTGATCCGGAAGGTCCGGGTCTCGCCGCGGCCGGCGAAGGGCGCACCGGGGTTCTGCGTGTCGAGGGTCACCCAGGCCTGCCCGTCCTGCGACGCCTCGAGTGCCCATCGCCGGGGGTCGTCGTGCGGGCGGTCCGGGGCCGCCGTCAGCGTGTACGAGGTGACGGCGGTCGTGGTGGGCAGGTCGGCCTGCCAGACGATCGCCGGTGCGACGGCGTCGACCCGCCAGACCGTGGCCGGATCGCGGTCCACCGAACTCGAGATGTCCGTGGCCCGACCGGATCCCTCGGAGTGCCCGCTGGGCGACGACAGGTACATCGAGCCGCCCCCGCCGAGGTCGACGCCGGACAGACCGATCTCGCTCACCTGGAAGTGGCTGACCCCTGCTTGGGGAACGAAGTCGAACCGGTAGAAGCGGTAGGCCGCGGTGTCGGCACAGGTGAAGTCCTTCGTCTGGAAACGGCTTTCGAAGGGCGTCGCCAGAGTGCGGCTGTCCAGTGTGGTCCACGTGGCGCCGTCGGCGGAACCGGAGAACGTCCACTCCTGCGGGTCGCGCTGCGGCACGTCGTTGGCACTCGTCAGACGGTAGGACGCGACCTCGACGGGGTCGGGGAGCTCGACCTGCCACTGCACCTTCGAGCCGGGCGCCTCGATGCACCACTTGGTGCTCGAGTTACCGTCGTACGTCTTGTCGACGCCCTCCGTCGAGGAGGTACGGTACGGTCCCCCCGGGGCCGTGACCTTCACACGGCGAGCGAAGGTGACGACGACATCACCGAAGTTCCGGTACGAGCCGAAGCCGGTCATGCCGGTGTCGAAATCACTGTCCGGCTTGCCCGCGAGGGCGTTGTCGTAGTTGTTGACACCACCCCAGAGACTCTGCTCGTTGAACTGGACGCGCTCCTCGGAGGGGTTGGCGAAGAGCATGGCGCCGAGCCGGCCGTTGCCGATCGGCAGGGCCTGCGACTGCCAGTCCATCGCGGGGATCGCATACTTCAGCGCCTTGCGCGACAGGGTCGGCCACTGGACGGACGCCGGCGCGGCGGGCCCGGCGGCCCCGGCGGCAACGGCCTGTCCCACAGGGAATCCCCCGGCCAGCTGAGTGATCAGCGGTGTGAGGGCGAGGGCGCCGCCGAACTTGAGGATGCTTCGTCTCTGCGGATGGGGTTCATTCGTCACGAGAGACCTCCTGGCCCATTGATCGGTTCTTTAATGGAGGGGTGGGGGGGATGCGTCGACGTATGCCGAGGGCGAGGCCATTTCACCGGACGACAGATCGGATGTCTAGAGTGTGCGGCACTGAACCTGGTGATCGTGGCCGCGAGCGAGCGGGGTGAGTGGTTCTGCGCCGAAGCCGCGGTCCGCGAGCTATGCAGAGCCGGGGAGTTCGAGCGAGCCCGCAGAGTAATGGAGCCGTTCGTCGCGGCAGGCTGGCGGCCCGGCCGTCTGGGCAACGGCTGAGATCCTGCTTCAGTGGGGCCGCAGGGAGGAAGCGCTGGAACTGGTCCACCCGGATGAGACCGGCCGCCAGTCGGACCACGTGTGCCGCAACTTCGCGGAGCTCCTGGTCAAGGCCGGGCGAGTGGACAGGCGATCGACGTATTCCCGCCCCACCTCGGCGGCGTTCAGCGCGGAATGACCCAGTCCGGCACCCAGGTCCCGGCGGCGTCGTGGCCGGCCGTTGTGGCGGCGAGGTGGGCGCGGAGGGTGGCCAGCGCCGGGTGGGGGTTGTCGCGGTGCCACAGGAGCGAGTGCGGGTAGACGGGCGTCGGGTCGGTCACCGGGATGCGGCGCAGGCCGTGGCCGGCGGGCCAGACGAGGCGGGTCTGCTCGCTCATGAAGGTGGCCAGGGCCGGGGTGTCGGCGACGGTGTCGAGGAGCGCGTCGGAGCCGAAGTTGGGGCCGGTCGCCTCGATGGTGAGGCCGAACTCGGCGACGAGGTCGTCGTAGTAGGCGGCCCACTCGGTACCGGGGACGATGCCGGGCATCCAGATCCGGTGCCCGGCGAGCTGAGCGACGGTCACCGACCGGGCGCCCGCCAGCGCGTGGGCGGGGCCGGTGAGAAGCTGAAGCGGCTCGTCGAGCACCCGGACGGACTCGATGTCCTCGGGAAGGGGCCGACCGGGCATGGCGACGGCGCGGAAGGACGCATCGATCGCACCGGAGCGGATGGCGGTGACGGCCGTCTCGACGTCGAACAGCATCACCACGTCGAGGTCGATCTCGGGGTGGGCGCGGTGGAAGCCGCGCATCAGGCCCGACGCCGCGCCGCGCGAGTTGATCACGTCGACGCGCAGTGGACGGCGGCCGGTGCGCACGGACGCGACCGCGCGCTCGGCGACGCGCAGCAGCTCGCGTGCGTGGGGCAGGAACGCCTGCCCGTCGATGGTGAGCTCGGCACCGCGCGGCGTGCGGGTGAACAGCCGCACGCCGAGGTCGCGCTCCAGTCCGGCGATGCGCTTGGAGACAGCCTGCTGGGTGATCGACAGGTCGACGGCGGCTTTCTGGAACTGGCCCGCTTCCGCGACGGCGACGAAGGTACGTACGGCTTCGAGATCCACGCCGACCACCATAGTGAACAACGATTAGTTGTGATTAGTCGGCGAGACAGTTGTTTGACCTGCTGTTGTCCTGCCCGCTTAGCTCTCATTGGTCAACATCGGTTTGTTCGGATGGGACAAGGGGAGCGCGCTGAGCATGGTGGGCAGGAGACGGTTGGGCCGGCAGTTCGGCTGGCTGTGGGCGGCATATGCGGTGAGCGCTTATGGGTCCGGGCTGGGGTTCGGGGCATTGCCGCTGATCGCCGTGCTGGCGCTGCATGCCGGCCCCGCTGAGGTGTCCGCGCTGTCTGCGGTGGGGCCCGCGGTGGGTGCGCTGATCGCGGTGCCGCTCGCGCCGTGGGTGGAGTTTCGGCGCAAGCGCCCGGTCATGATCGCGATGGACCTGACCCGGTTTGTGGCCATGGCGACGATCCCGGTCGCCTATGCCTTCGGTTGGCTCAGTTTCGTCCAGCTGCTCGTGATCTCGGCTCTGGTCGCTGCGGCCAAGATCGCGTTCAACGCGGCAAGCGGCGCCTACCTCAAGGCCCTCGTAGGGCCGGATGACCTGCTCGTGGCCAACGCGCGGTTCGAGTCCACGAACTGGAGCTCCATCGCGGTCGGGCCACCGCTGGGCGGGGCGGCGATCGGCCTGTTCGGGCCGGTCACCACCGTGGTGGCCGACGCGCTCAGCTACCTGCTCTCCGCGCTGGGCATCACCGCGATTCGCGGCAGAGAAGAAGCGCCGCAATCAACCGACAAAAGCCCGGTCCGGGCGGGCGCACTGCTCGACGGCTGGCGACACATCATGGGCCACCCCGGTCTGCGGCCGCTCTACCTCAACAACATGCTCGTCTCCGGTCTGATCATGGCCACCGAGCCGCTGCTGGCCGTGCTCCTGCTTCGCCAACTCGGCTTCCCACCCTGGCAGTACGGCCTCGCCTTCGCCGCCCCCTGTCTCGGCGGACTCATCGGCTCCCGGCTGGCCCACCGTGTCGTGGCCCGCTACGGCCGGCACTGGGTCTTCCGGACCGTCGGCACCCTGCGCGCCATCTGGCTGATCGGCCTGGCCTTCGTCCGTCCCGGCGTCGTCGGCCTCGTCACCGTGATGGCCGTCGAGCTGGCGATCATCATCAACATGAGCCTGTACACCCCGGTGCTCGCCACCTACCGGCTCGAACACACGCCCAAGCATCTCGTCGCCCGCACCCTGTCGGCCTGGTCAATCGGCCAGCAGGCGTCCATCGCCGTCTTCACCGCGCTCGGCGGGCTGCTCGCCGATGTCACCAGCCCACGCACCGCTCTCACGGCCGCGGGACTGCTCATCCTGACCACTCCGCTCCTGCTTCCTCGACACGACCACACGCCGCAGCACGAGCCGGAACCGGCCCGTAACCACTCATGACACCCCGCAACCCGCCGCTGTAACCAGCCAGTTGCAGCTGGCCCGTCGACGCGCGTCCGCGTCGACCAGGCACACCACCAGCAAGGAGAACACTCGCGTGAGCACTGCCCCCGCACTCGACCCCACGCACACCGCTCTTCTCGTCATGGACTACCAGCCCGCGATCCTGGCCGCGCTGCCCGAAGGCGAGGACTGCAAAGCCCTGCTCGATCGCATGGAAGGTGCCATCGCCGACGTTCGTGCAAGCGGCGGCACCATTGCCTATGTACGCGTCGGCTTCACCGAGGCCGACTGGGACGCGATCCCGGGCACCAACAAGTCCTTCGCCCCGCTGGCCCAACACCGCGTCATGCACCACGAAGACCCTGCCGCGGCCATCCACGAGCGCCTGGCTCCCCAGGACGGCGACATCATCGTGCGCAAGATCCGCTACGGCGGCATGTCCACCACCGACCTCGACCAGCAGCTGCGCGAGCGCGGCATCACCACTCTGGTCGTCTCCGGCATCAGTACCAGCGGCGTCGTCCTGTCCACCGTCATGGACGCGGCCGACCGCGACTACCAGCTCTACGTCCTGTCCGACGGCGTCGCCGACCCGGACACCGAAGTCCACAACGTCCTGCTCCATCACGTGTTCCCCTCACGGGCCCACATCATCGACACCGCCGAGCTGCACGCCCTGCTCCGGGCTGACTGAATCGCACCACGAGCCGATCCCACCCACGGCCGCCGCATCCACCCGGTGTGGCGACCGCCCGCACCCCAGCGCCGGCTCGGCAGCGGCCCGGAGCCGGCGGCCCGGCTGGAGTACGGGTGAGAGGTCAAGAACCGCCGCGTCCTTGCCGAGGCAACGCGTTCTCGCCGAGGCAATGGGCAGGCCCGTGCCGGGAGGATCCTCATCCGCGCCGACAGCGCGGGCAGCGCAAAGGCCAGCGAGCACGAGCGGCTTTTCCGGCCCAGTAGGACAGCGAGGCCGGCTGCGGGCGGACCTCACAGGCTCATGAGGACGGCGACGAAGAAGACAAGCGGATATGCGACCGTCAGCGCGGTGATGGGCAGGCCGAGAAAGACGTATGCGAGAAACAGAAAGGCCCGGATGGCAGGTCCCTTGCGGGCGGCGATCCGATCCTGGTCATATGGGTCGTACGTCACCTCGATGCGGGCCGGGTCGGTGGCGACCAGCCTGCCGCCGCCACCGCTGTACGTCCGCATGGTGCCCGACGCGTCGGTGAACGTGTAGACCTTGGTGACCGTGGTCTCGCCGTCGGTCCCGGTCCCGTAGCAGTTCTCCTTGAAGGTGGCCACGACCGTGATTCCCCGGCGGCGAAGCAGCCACCAGTCCACCGTGGTCCGGTACACGGGCAGGGCGATCGCGCACCCGGTGAGGAACGGTGTGAACAAGACCGCCCAGAGCTTCACGAGTTCCCAGTCCCCGGTTGCCGAGGGCAGCGCGAGCCCGAGGACGAACAGGGCGCCCACGGCCAGATGAGGCGCCCAGTCCTGGGCCGCTGTCAGCCAGTGCTCCTTGAGTTTCTTGGCGGAAGGCCGGGGCTCTGTCGTCACCAACGCCGCGCCGTTCACGCGCGGTTGCGTGGCATCGCGTACCGGCAGTGCTGCCGTGACGGCCGAGGCGAAAGCCTGGGCGGCCTCGGCGCTCGGTGAGCTGAGGGGGTAGACAACGGGATCGGTGCTCGCGGAGGCGGAGGTCAGGACGATCTCAGTGACGCGCGGCTTGGGCCCACCCGTCGTACCTGCTCGCGAGTCCTGTCCGGCACGTCCTCGCGTGCGGACCGTCTCTATGGCGGCGAGCGGAATACGGATTCGCGATCGTCTCCACGCCCGCTCCAACAGCACGGCGTCCCGCTTGAAGCGCGCCGTGACCCGACGTCCCCGCAACACCAGTTCAGCCATGAGGCGACCGTACGGCAGGCGTGCGGGTGCTCGACGCGGTGTTACGCGATCGACAGGTCCGATTCCTCAACTACCTTCCAGGACAAGGTCCTCCGGGAGGGACCGAGTGGCTTCTCCTGTTCCGCGTATCGCGCGGATCACCACGCCCCCGTCCGGATCGTACGGATACCCGCCTCGCTCACGCCGGGGAACTCGTGGATCGTTCAGTCACAGCAGAGACTCTGGCGGGTGAGAAATCTGTTGGTCACTGCACGAGTCCGTAAGGGATGCTGTACGGGTGATTGAGCGAGCTGCTGCGGTTCGGATCGTCGAAGAAGAGCTCGAACGCGACTACCAGCGTGCGCTGTCGGCAGGACTTAATCCGATGCGCATGGCTGTGGCGCACGTAGAGCAGCACGAGCTGGTCTGGGTGGTCTCCTGGGAGTCTGAGGAGTACCTGCGGACCCGGAATCCGGACCTCCTGCTCGCAGGGAACGGGCTGTACTTGGTTGATCGCCTCGACGGCGGTCTCCACGAGATCGGTGTCGTCTCCGCGGTCACTGAGGGCTGGGAGGTTGACTACCGAGTTCGCATACGAGGTCAGACCGTACGGACCGAGGTGGACGATCTGCACGATGAGGTCCGGGCGGTAGCGGCTGCTCGCGGACGGATCCATGCCATGCACACCTTGCGCAAGAGGCTGCCGGTGCTGACGCACGCCCAGGCCATCGAATACGCGACCGCGTTGAAGGACGGCCAGGCTCCGCCACACCTCGTCGAAGTCGCTCACAGAGAGCTGGTGCCGCCTGTCGATCCAATTCTGTCAGTGCGGACCGTCCGCAAGCCTGAACAGCGCTGAGGCACACTGACCTGACAGCGGCCTTTCCGATCGCCGGCCCCTTGTCGCCGCGCTCCATCTCCAGCATCCAGGTGTATGTGTCCGGGGCGGGCTCCCCGAGGTCAGTGGAGCCCATCGCCTCCTCCCCAGCGGGCCGACGTCGAACTCGTCCGTCTGACCCGGGACAACCGGGACGCCCTCCCGAGGAGCCGGCGGCCCGGCCGGAGCACGGGTGAGAGTCCAAGAACCGTCGCGTCCTCGCCGAGGCAACGCGTCCTCGCCGAGGCAATGGGCAGGCCCGCGCCGGGAGGGCTCAGGCTCCGGGCTGCGCGGTGTGGGCTGCGGCGGCCTCCGCTGTGCGGCGACGTGCCTCGCCCTCCTGAGCGAGCCGCCGGAGCAGGGCGAGGACCGGTTCGAGGAGCAGGGTGAGAATCGCGGCCCGCTCGGCGAGCGCCATCCGGTCCTCGATGCCGTCGAGCTGGTCGAGGTCCAGCCGCGCCACGTCGGCGGCCAGCCTGGCGTACGGGAGGAGGTCGTCCACGCCGAAGTCCACTCCGAGGCGGCTGAGCTCGCGCAGGCTCGCGGCCAGCGCGAGGCGGTGGGGCGAGGCTTCCGATATGTCCCAGTCCATGGCCTCCATGAGGCTGTCGACGCGCTCCGTCAGCTCCTCGGCGCCGGTCGCTCCGGTGGCATCGGCAGGGGTACGCAGGGCGTAGTGGATGACGCCGAGCATGCCGCGCGGATCATCACGCGGCTGGTCGATCTCGGCGAGCACCTCACGGGTGGCGGCGATGGACAACCCTCCCAGCGTGGTCAGCGCCCGGATCAGCCGCAGGCGCTGAACATGCTCCTCGCTGTATTCCGCCAGGGTGGCCCCCATTGCGCGGCCCGCGGGCATCAGCCCCTCCCGCAGGTAGTACTTGATGCTCGCGACCGGCACCCCCGACTGTCGGCTGAGTTCCGAGATCCTCATACGCTCCCTCGATTTCCGTGCTGTGACCAGTATCGCTGCCTCTCAGTTCGACAGCCGGGGCTGGATAGTGTGAGTATCCAGTCATTGGATAGTGAAGGTTTCCAGCCTGGGTCTCGCCGGCTCGAGGGGTTGGACCGTCTTCTGTCGCACGTCTTACGCGCACCGCGGCGCGACATCGCATCTGGAGCAGACTTGCCGGTCTCATGTCATACAAGAGTCATTTGTCATGAAAGTGCCTCTATGGCGCCCCTTTCCGAGGGGAGGCGCCATGTCTGAGCCGATGCATGCTCATCGAGCGTCCGGACGAAAGGTGCTGCGCCGGCGGAGCCTGTGGATCCCGTCTGCGCTGATCCTCGGCCTGCTGTCCTTCGTGCTCTCGCTCCTGTACATGGGGGCGAACAACAACCCGACCGGCTACACGCACGATCTGCCGATCGCGCTGGTGAACGCCGACAACGGCGTGAACGCGGGCGGGAAGCAGATCAACCTGGGTGATCAGATCGCCTCGAAGATCGCCCAATCCCCGGACCTGAAGGGCAAGGTCGCCTGGAAGCAGGTCAGCCGGAGCGAGGCCGAGGAGCTGCTGGGGAAGGACAAGGCGTACGGCGCCCTGGTGATCCCCGAGAACTTCTCGGCATCCGTGACTGCGCTGGCCGTTCCCCAGCAGCAGGAACCGAAGCGCCCCACCCTGCAGGTGCTGACCAACCCCGCCTCGGGAAGCTTCGGCTCCTCCATGGCCTCCGAGATCAACCGGGAGGTGGCTCACGCCACCTCCACCGAGCTGGGCAAGCAGCTGAGCCGGCAGGCGAAGCTGCAGGCAGCCCAGGCGGCGAAGGCCAAGCAGAGCGGACACGCGAAGCCGAAGGCGGCCCATGCGGCGAAGGCCGAGCAGCCGAGCACGGCCGAGCGGCTGCTGATCGCCGACCCGATCACGGTGACGGTCCAGGAGGGCCATGAGATCGGCACCCACAGCGGACTCGGGCTGAGTGCCTTCTTCTACACCCTGGTGCTCGTCCTCGGCGGCATGCTGGGCGCCAATGTGATCCACACCCAGCTGGACGCCATGCTGGGATACGCGGCCAGCGACTACGGCCCCTTCCGCCGTGTGAAGCCGGCGGAGCGCATCAGCCGTACGCGTCACTTCGCCGTCGGGTGCGGGCTCATGGCCGGCCTGTCGCTGGTGACGTCCGCCCTGGCACTGGTGGCGGCCGTGGGTGTCGTCGGCATCGACGCCTCGCACCTGGCGCTCCTGTGGATCTACGGGGCCTGCGCCACCACCGCGATGGGCATCACCGCGCTGGCTCTGCTCGCGGTCTTCGGGATGCCCGGCCAGCTGGTGTCCATGCTGGTGCTGGTCGGCTTCGCCATTCCGTCGGCGGGCGCCACGATCCCGTTGGAGGCCCTTCCGGACTTCTACCGTTTCCTCGCCGAGTTCGAGCCCTTCCGCCAGGTGGTCGACGGTGTCAGGTCCATCCTCTACTTCGGGGCACAGGCCGACGCCGGGCTCGGCCGTGGCTGGACCATGATCGGCGTGGGCTTCGTGGTGGCGCTGCTGTTCGGCTTCGGCATGACCCGCTTCTACGACCGCAAGGGTCTGCACCGATCCCCGATCAAGGTGCTGGAGCCCCAGCCTGCCCCAACCGTTTGACCGGCACGCGGCCTCCGGGGTTCATCCGGAGGCCGCCCCACAAGCGGGGTCCGTCCCGAGCGGAGGCGGCTCCTGAGGGTGCCGCCCCGTGGGGACGGGGAAGCGGCGCACATGACAGGGCTCGACGGTGGACGTCGTATGACGGCCTCCACCGCCGAGCCCTTCGGCATCCGGCCTCTACCAGGCGTGCAGGTTCGTACGACGCCAGTACCACGGGCTGGCGTGACCGGTTCTGGCTCACCCGCGACTACTTGCCTGAATTCGCTGACCTTCTTGCCGATCGGCCTTCGCCGGCCGATCCGACCCAGGCGATCGGGGGCCGCGCGGAGCCGGTACTCGTCCCGCTGACCTGCTACAAACCCGGCTACCGGTCCCGGCTGATCCACCGGCCGTGCAGAGACGACGGCCGACGCGGCGGACGCAAGAGCTTCTCCTGGCGCGACTACGTGAACTGCCGGCGGGAGCCGGTGAGGCGCCTGCTCCCTCGGGGACGCCTGTGTCTGCCGCTCACCGGTCGCGGGCGGGGCGATCGGTGCGCAGCGACCGGTAGCCGGGGTGCACGCCTGGGGTGAGTCCCTGCTGTTCGGCCAGGCGTCTGAGCAGTCCGGTCAGCTGCTGGTGCTCGTCGGGGGACAGTGCCTGGCACAGGTGTTGCTCGTGCGCTGCCCCCGCCTCGCGCAGCCGGGCCAGCATCTCGAGCCCGCGTTCGCTGAGGTGCAGTGCGTACAGGCGCCGGTCGGTGGAGTTCCTGCGGCGCTCGATCAGGCCTCGCTCCTCCAGGGCATCGGCGAAAGCCACGAAGCGGCTCGGCGGCATGCCGAGGTCGTCGGCGAGTTCGCGCTGGCTTCGCCCGGGGGTCTGGGCGAGCAGGCGTAGGAGCCCTGCCTGTGCGGGAGTCAGGTCGAGGGCGGCGATCCTCTCGGCGAACAGTTGAGCCGCGTGGGCTCCCAGCTGTGCCAGCAGGAAAGCGGCGCCGCCGCGGAGCGCGGGGCTCCCGTCCTCGTGGCTGCTGTTCATGACGGCATCGTACATGCTTGACAATCGTTCTGAGTTGTAATCATTATCTTGGGTAAATCGATGATCCGGGAGAAGCCGTGACCGTTGCCCCCGCCCCTCAACGTCCCGTGGCGAGCGCGCGCCGCCCGCAGTCCGGGCCTCCGCTGCTGGCCCCCGTCCTGGCGTTCGCCGCGCTGACCGTCGCCTACGTGGTCGTGAACCGCTCCACTCCCCACCCCGACGCCTCCGGCCTTGCGGTCCTGCACTACGCCCGCAGCCACGACACCGCGATCGCGCTGGGCTCCTTCCTGCTGTTCGCCTCCGCAGTGCCGCTGGCACTGTGCGCCGCGGTGCTCTACCGGCGGCTGCGGGCCCTGGGCATCACCGCCCCCGGCTCGGCGATCACCCTGGTCGGGGGAGTACTGGCCAGCTGCGCGCTGACCGCAAGCGCGATGTTCGCCTGGAGCGGCGGCCGACTGCCGGCAGACGCCCCCGCCTCCCTCGCCCGCGCGCTCGCGGACCTGTCGTTCCTGTCCGGCGGCCCCGCCTACGCGGGGATGTACGCCCTGTTCATCGCCGGGGTATCGGTGACGGGCCTGTTGGCCGGCCTGCTGCCGCGTTCGGTGACCTGGACCGGACTGCTGCTCGCCGCCGCCGGGATGCTCTCCACGCTGACCCTGCTGGCCTCCGGCTTCGCCTACCTCCTGCCGGTCGTCCGCTTCGGCGGCACCGTATGGCTGCTGTTCGTCGCAGTGCTCCTGCCACGCACCCGCCGCCGCACGCCAGACGGGCAAGCGCCCGGCCTCGCCTCGTCCTGACAATCCTCACCAGCCAAGGAGCCACTACGGATGTCCGGTAACTTCCCCGACCTGAACGGCAAGGTCGTCCTCGTCACAGGCGGATCGCGCGGCATCGGCGCCCGAACCGCACGAGCCTTCGCGGCCCAGGGCGCCAAAGTCTGCGTCGTCGGACGGGACCCACAAGCCCTGGCCGCTGTCGTCGCCGACATCACCGGCGAGGGCGGCACGGCGATCAGCGTGGTCGCCGACGTCACTGACCCCGCCGCAGTGGGCGACGCGCGCCGACAAGCCGAGTCCCGGCTCGGCCCGGTCGACGTCCTCGCCGCCTTCGCCGGAGGACAGGGTTTCCCCGTCCCGTCCGTGGAACTGACCGAACAACGCTGGCGCGAGGTCATCGACTCCGACCTCACGTCGGTGTTCCTCACCATCCAGGCATTCCTGCCGGGCATGCTCGAACGCGGCAGCGGCTCGATCATCACCATGTCCTCGGCCGCCGGCCGCCAACCCAGCCAGGCCAATCTCGCCTACGGCGTCGCCAACGCCGGGGTGGTGATGCTCACCCGCCACCTGGCCACCGAGGTCGCACCGCGCGGGATCCGCGTCAACTGCATCGCGCCCTCGGCCATCCTCACCGAGACGACACAGGCCCGCATGCCCGCCGCCGTGCAGGCCAAAGTCGCCGCCATGCACCCGCTGGGCCGCATGGGAACCCCTGACGACGTCGCCCACACCGCCTTGTTCCTCGCTTCCGAGGCCGCCTCCTGGCTCACCGGACTCACCATCGACGTCGCCGGCGGCCGCGTCACCGACTGAAGAGGACCACCGGGGTGCCCACCGCGCCAACAGCGCACGCGGCAGCCCGCCTTGATAACCCAGTCTGACTTTGCGCTCTTGTCGTGGACCCGGCTGGGAACGGGTACGGCCACCGCGTGATCATCGGGGGTTGTGTGGGCTCCTGAAGATCGTGCGGTGGCCGCAGGCCATGCGTAGACCCTGCCCGCCGGCTGGCGATGTTCGACCAGGTCATGGCCCGGATCACGGGGGGGGGTCAGGCGAGTTGGGCCCCGGGGCCGCGGCCCGCGTTTACCTGCTCGGGCTGTTGTCGGGCATCGAGCGGAAGAACTGCTGGCAGCCGGCCGAGCAGGCGGGCCATACGCGGCCTGGGCCGATGCAGCGTCTGCTGCGCTACGCACGCTGGGACGCCGATGCTGTCCGCGACGACCTGCGTGCCTACGCCCCTGAACACCTCGGCGCCGACCGCAGCGTTCTCGTCGTCGACGAGATCCTGTTCCGCCGCTGGCAGCGGGCCGGCACCTGGCAGCGCATCTTCGAGCAGTTGCAGGCTCAGGCCGACGCCAGGGAACTCATCACCTGGGACCTCAACATCGACTCGACCGTCTGCCGGGCCATCAACGAGTGGCTGTGACCAGCGTTTTCTCCGGTCGCGCGGGAGAATTTTCAGCGGTGACCCAGCACGTTGACCACCCGGCCATTGGGGTCGCGGACGAAGAATCGCCGCACGCCCCATTCCTCGTCCTGCAGGGGGTGAACAATCTCCGCACCGCTGTCCCGCATGACCACATAGGCCGCGTCCACATCGTCCACCTCGACACTCATGTCGGGGGTGACCGGCGCGGTTTTGTCGCCGGCCATGAAACTGACCTGCGCCGTCGGAGCGGACGGGGAGGCAAGCGTCATGATCCAGCCGTGGTTCATGACCTCCTCGAAGCCCAGCAGGCCATAGAACTCCCGGCTCTCTTGCACAGCCTCCGACTGGACATGGGGCACGACACGGCGAACGGCCATCGAAACTCCAGATGAAAACAGACATGCCATCGAGACCCTCCAGGAGTACTACGGCGCAACCGTCGCCGCACCCACTTTCGATACACGCCCTGGGTGATCGGGTCCGGGTCGCCGGGCGGGCGCGTGCGACCAGAGGCGGACGGACAGCTCCTGCTGGGGCGTGATCCATTTCCGACCGGAGGCCGACGCGGCGAGGCCGGCACTGCGGCCATGATCGTCGCCATGCCAATGTTCTCCGCCCTGCAGACCCTGCCCGATGTCCCGCGCTGGGCGCGCAACGCAGCGCGCCTGGCGGTCCTGACGCCGCTGCCGTCCAGCCTATGGCGGCTCCCGATGGCCTGGGGCTGGATGATGGGCTTCGGGCCGGAGGCCAGGAGGACGCTCCACGTGCCCGGCTGGGGGTCGCTCTACATCGTGGGCCTGACGGTGTTCTCGGAGGTCTTCGCCTTCCTGACGCTCGGCCTGGTGCAGTCCTGGGGCGAGGTCTGGCCGCGCTGGGTGCCGGGCCTGCGCGGCCGCTCGGTGCCGGTCCCGGCCGCAGTGATCCCCGCCCTGGTTGGAGCTGGCCTGGTCATGGTGTACTCCGTGGGTCTGATCCACAACATGTTCGTCAATCCGGACCCCGACGCTCCCCACGGCATCTCCGTCGTGGTCCTGAACCTCTGCTACGCGCCCATCATCCTCTGGGGGCCGCTGCTGCTGGCAGTCACCGTGCATTACTGGCGCCGCCGACGCCGGACGTGACCCGCCGGTCGCGGAGCGCAACTCGATGGCGTCTGGGGTGGAAGTCAGGAAGGCTGGCGCGCATGGTTTCGGTATTGCAGAACGTGGCGATTGACTGTGCAGATGCCTACGAGCTGGCCCGGTTCTGGAGCAGGGTGACTGGCCATCCACTGCACCCGGAGGACAAACCGGGTGATCGGGAGACTCAGGTGCTGCTGGCGGAGGGCCCAGTGCTCTACTTCAACCAGGTGCCCGAGTCCAAGAAGATCAAGAACCGGATCCATCTGTGTGTGCGCCCTGAGACCTCGCGTGAGCAGGAGGTGGAACGGCTGCTGGGGATCGGTGCCACCTTTGTCACCGATCACCGGAATCCCGATGGCTCTGGCTGGGCAGTCCTTGCCGACCCCGAAGGCAACGAATTCTGCGTTCTTCGCAGCGAGTCCGACCGAGCAGCGATGAATTCCTGAAGCTCACGCGCCATCCTGCCCGGTTTCGTATGACAGTTGGTCACAACCACTCGTTGATGGCCGCGGTGCGAACGGTCGCCTCGTAGCGGACCGCGAGTTTGTCCTCGTGGCCACGGCCCGGTGCCTCTTGAGGCGGTTGATGCCGCACTCGACCGCGTGACGCCGACGGTCGTCGGTCTTGTCGAATTTCGGCGGACGGCCGCTGTGGGAGCCGAGCTTCTTGCGGTTGCGGCGTGGCTTTGTTCAAGACGTGTTGAACTGCTGCCCGGCTCTCCGAACGGTTGGCTTCGAACATGGCCAACTGCAGGCCGATCCGACCCAAGCGTACGAGGGATGACCGCCTGATCGGTCTCTGGCTTCAGGCAGTTCCTGTGAGTCCGGGCAGTGCCGAGACGCCCGACCTTGCGGCAGCAGTGCCCCCGGCGTCGCAGTCGAGACACCTTCGACGGCGCCCGGGCCGTCGCGGATCGCCTGATCGCTGGTTGCCGTGGCGGCTCAGTGACCATCGGCCGTCAGCCGCCGGCAGGATCAACCGGTGACCTGACGGGGGAGCGTGATCGTCCCCGTGGCCGACGCCCTGTCGTCGGGGTTGAACGACGGTGGAGTCATGTCAATCAACCTTGCCCTGGGCGCCACAGAGCGTCCGGTCCAGGCCTGGGCGCTCCGCCTCGCCAAGTCCCTGCCGTTCGTCGTGCTGCCGCACTGCCTATGGCGCCTGCCCTTCGCCTTCGGCTTCACGATGGGGACCGTCCAGGATGCGGGGCCCGCCCCCTGGTGGGCCCCGGCTTACGTCATCGGACTCAGCCTGCTCACCGAGGCACTGGCCCTGCTCTGCACCGGCCTGGTCAGCGGGTGGGGCGAGAAGGTCCCGGACTGGATCCCCCTGATCGGTGGCCGACGGGTCGCGCCGCTCGCCGCGATCATCCCGGCGACCTTGGGCGGCCTGGGCCTGGTCGCGCTGTGGAACCCCATGCCGCTCGCCTGGTTCGGAGTCCTGGGCTTCCATGAGGTCGCCTTCAGCAACGGGTGGTGGATGGCCCTGGCGCGGGTGTGCATCAGTCCGGTGATGCTGTGGGGACCGATCGTGCTGGCTCTGACGTACGCCTACCACCGACGTCGCCGGACCGCCCAGGCGCGTTGACCCGCAGGGTTGTTGACGCGGGTGGTCGCGCTTTGGTGACTCTCTGCACGGCTTGCGGACCCATCAACTCCCAGTCCAGTGAGCCGTACACCGTCGACGCGATCCGGCGACACTGCCGCGATGGCCGGATGACACCTTCGTCCCTTTGGCGGTTGTTCGCAAAGGCGTGGTGGTCGCCGAGCTACTGAACCCCGACGAGGCGCACTGGCTCCAAGGGAAAGCCCGCGATGTCCGCCAGGGCTTCATGGGTCCGAAGCGGAAGGCGGCGTTCGTGGAGTTCCTTGCCCGGCAGGCATCCCTCGATGAGCAGTGACGCGCCGACTCATTCCCCGACAACGCCTCCGCACGCAGGTGGCAATCATCCGGCGCGCCTGGTGAACACGGTGAACACCCCCACCGGCGAACTCGCGCTCGAAGCCGCGGGCACGGTTGACGTGCCGCCGGCGAACCACCGGCACAGCTCGGTCTGGTACGCCTGACCGGCACCGAGAGTGCGGCGTGAAGTCCCGTTCACGTGGTGGGAGATGGCGGCAGTGCGGTACGGTGACGAAACCATCACGCTCTGTGTGTTCACGCGCACATAGAGCGGCCCCCGGCGGTGCTCTAACACCGACCGAGGGCCTTCATCACCAGTGGATCGAGACCACCGGAAATGCTGCGTCATGTTATCGCGCCGTCTCGGCGCTTCACGAAGGCATCGCACGATGTCGTGCGCCATCCGCGTCTGAGCAGTGACGCGAAGATCCTGCTCCTGTACGTCCAGGGCCTTCCGGAAGAGACCCCCTGCAAGCCCCTGAGCGAACTCGCCCAGAAGCTGGGCATCAAGGGCCGCGCGTACCAGAAGGCGAAGGAACAGCTCGTCGCGCACGGGTACGTACACGAGTGGCGAAGCCAGGGCGATCGAGGCCGCTGGATCACCGAACAACTGGTTGCGAACAACCCTCTGACGAGTGAGCAGGCAGAACACCTACGAGGGGCCCCACCCACCACCCTGCCACCGAGTACGCAGTCTCCGACGGTCGGCGAGCCGACCGCCCGGAGGGTCGGTGGCTATGAACCGGTAGAAGACCACAGTGATAAGACCACTCCCCACCCACCCTCCGAAGCCGGACCACCGCCGGACCCGGATCCCGAACCCACGGCGGGGCCGACTGACTCCCTCCAACTGGCCCGCGCGGAACGGGTTCTGCTCTCGCTGCGCCACACCCGTCGCGAACTGCACCTGGGAATGCGCGAGGCCCGCGCACTCGCCGTGGAGGCGGTCAAGTGGCTGGAGCGCGGGCTGAGCGAGTCCGACCTGCGACAGGCCCTGCTCGCCGAACGTCCGGAAGGCGGCGTACGCTCGGCGGTCGGCTTCCTGCGCTACCGCCTCGTCCAGAAGCTCCCTGAGGCCCCATGCCCGCCCCCGCTGCCTCAGCTCCCGTCGGCCGCTGCCATGGTTGTCTGCTCCTCACCCGGTGAGGAACACGTCTTCCGCCCCTTGGGAGACGAGACGGAATGCGCCCCGTGCCGCCAATCCGCCGCGTACGCCACCTTCTATGGCACCCCCGCACCGGATTCCGAGCGAATCCCATGGCGGGAGCGATTCGCGAAGATCAACGGGACGTCGGCGGCTCAGCCGGGCGAGGGCTGACCTCGCCCGCGGCGTGGGCTGCGACCATCAGGGCGGCCGTCACGTGTGTTCCCCGTGGTGTCGCCACAGCTCAACATTGCAGTCGGCGACCGTCAGTGTGGCTGGCGGGGTGCCGTGGATCCACGCTGCGTCCGCGACCTGACGCCGCCGCCCGCCGTCGGTACTGGCCGCGCAACTGGACCGCCTGGCCGGCGCCATCGGCATGGATACCGTCGCCCTCGGAATCGTCCCCCTCCACGCCACAGTGAAGGTCCCTCCCGCAAGGGCCTGTTGCGAATGTGCTGGTCGGGTGGGTTGCTAGGGTCCACTCATGGCACGTTTGAAGGTTGAGATATCTGTCCCGGAGAGTCATGTAGATGTAGTGGTCGATGCTCTACACGCAGCGGGGGCTGGGCGGGTCGGCGAGTATGCGCGGTGTTCCAGCGTTTGGAGGGTGACCGGCAACTGGCAGCCGTTGCCCGGCTCGCAGCCGTATAACGGCGAGGTGGGCGTCGTGCAGCATGGCGAGGAATGCAGGATCGAATCGGTCTGTGATGTGGAACAGGCACGCGCTGTCCAGCAGGCGGTACGTGATGTCCACCCGTACGAGGAAGCGGTCATCCACTTCCTCCCCTTGTACGAGCCGTGAGTCAGCTGACGGCCGCACTCGCCACAGCCACTCGTTGACTGCCGCGACCAGCACTGTCGCTTCGTAGTGGACGGCGAGTGTCCTATCGCGTGGCGACAGCGCGGTGCCGCTTGAGGCGGTTGATCCCGCACTCGACCGCGTGCCGCTGCTTGTAGTCGGTCTTGTCGAACTTCGGCGGCTGCCCGCGGCGGGAACTGAGCTTCTGCCGGTTGCAGACGCGATCCGCCGGGACCGGGCCGTCCCCGGCCACGCCTGGGCACCCGGATTGCTTCCAGGACCGGCCCGAACTGAGGGGAATCCCCGCTGCCCGGCCGTGATCACCACCGACAACGGCTTCTGACCCTGCTCGACCGCGAGAGGAATCTTGCTGGTCAGGCAGCCCAGGACCGTCCAAGTCCGTGGTCGGCCGGCTCGCCGGCGATCTCGCCGGGCGGTTCCTTCTGCAGGTCCCCCTTTTTTCGCCGCCCCCGCGGCGTGCTGGTGAGCCCGGCAGACCGTGGAGTCGACGTTCACGTTCCAGGTGATCAGGCCCTTCGCGTCGGCCTCGACCTGGAGCTGGGTGACGATCCTGGCCCACGTCCCGTCCCGCTGCCAGCGGCCGACCGCTCCTTCTCCAGGTACTAAGAGTTGCGGTTGTCAGGATCGCTTACAGGGTCGGCCCCTTGTCGCCGCGCTCCAGCTCCAGGGTCCAGACATCAGGCCGGTGGATCGAGGATCAGCGAACGTCTGAGTCCGGATAGGCCGCGTCCCAGCCCTCGCGGGAAGCGGCGATGGCCGGGCGATGTGCGATCGACCAGTCGGCGAGGGTCTTGATGATGTAGGTGAGACTGTGGCCCATCTCCGTCAACTCGTACTCGACCTGGGGCGGAATGGTGGGATACACAGTGCGCTTCACCAGGCCATCGCGTTCCAGACGTCGGACGGTGAGCGTGAGCATGCGCTGCGAGATGTTGCCTGGAATGGCGCGCTGGAGTTCCTTGAAACGGCGGATGCCGGAAGCGAGTTCGACCACAACGTAGACGGACCACTTGTCGCCCAGCCGGTCCAGCACGTCCCGGACGCCGCACTCGTCCTGCGGCGTCTCGCAGGTGATCACAGGATCGGCAACCACCGGGGTGGTTACTGTGATGTGCCCTGCTGACATGAAAGTGCCTCCTTATGCGGGCGAGCTCCTCTGCTGAGGATGGAACCACACAGCTCAGGAGGGACTTCCCATGATTCTGATCACCGGCGCCGCCGGCGCACTCGGACAGCTCGTCACCAAAAAGCTGGCGGCACGCGACGACGTCGTCCTCGGCACCCGTCTACCCCGCTCAGCGACCCAGCGCCGCGTCGACTTCGACGACCCGGCATCGCTCGACTTCACGCGCGTGGACACGTTGCTGTTGATTTCCGCCGGGTACGGCGAGGACGACGTCGTCATCGCCCGTCATGACGCGGCCATTTCAGCGGCCGAGAAGGCAGGTGTACGGCACGTCGTCTACACCAGCCTGAGCGGCGACGGTGACCACCTGGCGTATGCACTCGCTCATCGCTGGACCGAGCGCAGGATCCAGCAAAGTGCCTTGGAGTGGACCATCCTGCGAAATGGCCTGTACGCCGAGTTTCTCGCCGCCATCGCCGCCCCGGGCCCCGACGGAACGATCGCCGCACCGCTGGGCGAGGGACGCCTGGCCGCCGTTGCCCGCGATGATCTCGCGGAGGTGGCGGCTCGCGTGGTAACCGCGCCGCAGCAGCACGCGGGCCGTACGTACGAGCTTGTCGGCGAGGAGCCCTTGGGCGGGGCCGAACTGGCGGCCGCGGTCGGCGGCTCGTACGAACCCGGCTCCCTGACCCAGACCCGAGAAGCGCTCATCGCGGCCGGGAATGCCCTGCCCTTCCAGGTGCCGATGCTGCTGGGGACGTACTCGGCGATCGCAGCCGGTTTCATGGACGGCACGGGCATCGGGCACAACATGCTGCTCAAACTGCTCGGACGACAGCCGCACTCCGCGCTGGAGGTGTACGCAACTACGGTCTCAGCAACAACCCCAGTGTTGTAGACCGGTTCGAGGAGCCGGATCAGCTCAGTGAGTGATCCGAAGTCAGAACAGGCCCAAACCGGTTTGAGGGGCGGTGCGAAGTCGCCCGGTCCGGGGACGCGGCATGGGTGACATGGCCCGCCGCTGTTGCCGAACGGCTCAGATCTCTTACCGACGGACCGAAGCGACGAACCCGTCCCTCGCGCTGTGCTGCACGGCGATGTGGGGTCCCTGCGGCCCCTTCGAGTCGCGTATGCCTACGGTGGCGTGCAGGTTGGCGATCTCGATGCATTCGCCGCCGGCGCCGTTGCTGTAGCTGCTCTTCCGCCACTGCGGGACTGTGAGAGGCAGTTTCATCGTGAGTGTTCCTCCACGGCGGAACGGATCAGCGCAGCTGATCTCTGCGGGCTCAGAGCGAGGGCCCTGAGATGATCGAAAGCTCGGGTGTAGACACTGACATCTGCTGGGAGTTCCAGATAGATCGAGTCGGTGAGACCCTCCCTGTACACCACATCAGGGTCCTCCTGCTCGGGGAAGCCGAGCACGGTGAACGGCCCGGTCGTGGGGTACGCCCCGGCGTCGTACGGCAGTACTTGCACCCGAGCCGAGGTCGTGGAGGGCCTGGCCGTCGCTGTAGTTCGGCGCGGTATCGATCCAAGGCGTCCCGGCCAGCACGGCCATGCGCGCTGCTTCCTGAACGTCTCGGACCCGGTAGGTACCCAGTGTCAGGGCTGCCGTCACAGCCCCGTCCCCACGACGGCGACGGCCTGGCCCTCGATGAGGACCCAGACTGGCCGCCGCCGTGGCGCGGCTGCGGCGGCCTCCGACGCCCCGGCCGCCCCACGGCGTGGCCGCCGAGGGGCGGCCGGGGGGCGTGCTGCCGGTCCACCGCGTACGCGACCTACTACGGAGCCCCCGCACCGGATCCCGAGCGAATCCCGTGGCGGGAACGGTTCGCGAAGATCAACGGGACGTCGGCGGCTCAGCCGGGCGAGGGCTGACCTCGCCCGCGGCGGGGACTGCGACCATCAGGGGTCGCCGAACGACCACGGCAAACGATGTACGGACCCGCCGGAAGTTCTCGTGCCCACTGCGGCCGGTGTGGCTACGGTACCCGGCACGTGGGTCACCCTCAGGCGGCAGTCCTTGACTGACGGTCAACATTCCTGCTGATCTGGTTGAGCTGAGCTTGTCTACATGGGGGTGCTACGTGGCCAGGTCCGATCTTCGTGCGCTGTTCCGGTCCAACGATCGTGAGCTCAAGGCGGTCGACTTCTTTGCGGACCGGCGTGACGAATGGGCCACGGTGGCGGCCTCTCTCGTACGGCACACCCGGTGGGTGCAGCGACCCGCGTTCGACGTGGAGGATCTGGAGACCGCTCGGCGTAACGCTCTCGTCTTCTACGGGGTCGGCGGCATCGGAAAGTCCACCTTCTCGCGCGGCGTCGCCGAGCACCTGGTGGACAGCTCGGTACGCGGCGGCGACTGGCCGCCGCTGGACGCCGAGGTCGGACGGGTCGTACCCGTACGCATCGACCTGTCCAGCGAATCGGGCGCTGACTTCGAGACGCTGATGCTGGCGTTGCGGTTGGCGGCATCGGAGCTCGGGGAACCCATGCCGGCCTTCGACCTCGCCTTCCAGCGGTACTGGGAGCGCAACCACCCCGGCGAGCCGGTCGAGGAGTATCTGCGGCGGCGCACCTGGTTCAGCAGGTTCCCCGGGACACGGTCGCTGTCGGGCCAGATGCAGTCGGCGCTGTCGGACGTCGCGCAGGCGGTGGCCCTGCCGGGAACCGCGGGCGCATTGATCGGGCAGAGCGTCGGTGTGGTCGTGCGGGCACTGCGCGAACACCGCCAGCAGGTACGTGCCCTCGCGGAGTGCCACCGGCTGGCCGACTTGCTGGAGGCCGACCCCGACCTTGAGGCACTGAGCTACTACTCGCATCTGCTGGCCTGGGACCTCAGCCGGGTACCGGGCAAGAAGCAGGCGACCCTCGTTGTTCTGCTGGACACCTTCGAGGACGTCGGTGACCGCGTACACCGCGATCTGGAGCGGCTGATCCAGCGCGTGGTGTGGCTCATGCCGAACGTCCTGTTCGTCATCACCGGCCGCAACCGGCTCCAGTGGGACGACCCCAAGCTCGAAGGCCAGCTCGACTGGGCGGGCCCGGAGTGCTGGCCACTGCTGGTCGGCGGTGCGAGCGAGGAACCGCGTCAGCACACGGTCGGCTACCTCTCGGCTGAGGATTGCGAGATCTACCTGTGCGAGCGGCTGACCATCGCCGGGCGACCGCTGATGGACGACCGCACCCGACACGTGATCACCGCGAACTCCCATGGCCTGCCGCTCTACCTGGACCTGGCGGTCATGCGGTTTCTCGACCTCTACCGGCGCCACGACCACGTCCCGGGACCCGGCGAGTTCAACCTCGACTTCCCCGCCCTCGTCGCGCGTACGTTCCGCGACCTCACCCCGGAGGTACGCCGAGTACTGCGTGCCGTCAGCCTGCTGGATTCCTTCTCGGTGGAACTGGCCACCGCCGCGGCAGGCCTTGACCACGACGCCCCCGCCCTCGACCTGGTCGAGCGGCCGTTCGTCGACACTGATCCCGGTGCACCCTGGCGGTACCGGCTGCACAACCTTGTGCGGGACGTGGTGCGGGAAGCCGACCACACGAGCGAGGACCGATGGAGCGAGGCGGACTGGCAGCGCGCGGGCCGCCGCACCTTCGTCGCACTCGGGCGCGAGGCAACCAGCGACGACCGCACCCGCCTCGTGGCCGCACTGCGTCAGGGCCTGCGCCTGGCCCGCGACTACCGGCTGGACCTGGGCTGGATGGCCGACGCCGCGTTCCGGTACGTCGACGACTTCATCTGGGAACCCATCGAAATCCCGGCCTTGGACGAGGGCGGCGGGGACACGATCAGCACGCCCGCCGAAGCGCTGGCCGTGACGCTCTCGGCGATCGCCCAACGGCAGCGCGAGCACCGTGGGCGCACAGCGAACCGACTGCGTACGGTCCTGGCTTCGGGCCAACTCCCCGAGGCACTGCGCGAACTGCCGCGTTACTTCCTCGCGGAATGCGAACGCGACTTGGGGCACTTCGACGAATCACTGGACGGGATGCGCCAGGTCGCCGAGGCCGGAGGCCGTCTCGCCCCCACAGCGGCACGCGGCCTGGTGCACCTGGCCCGCCGGGTTGGCCGGTTCGAACGCGTACGTATCGCCGTCGACGCCCTCGGGCCGGAGGGCCGGGCCGACCGGGCCCGCGGCGACCTCTGGTGGACGCAGGGCAACATCGGACCGGCGTGCTCTGCCTACGCCGCGGCCAGGGACGAGGCACTCGGCCTCGACCAGCCGGGCGAGGCGGCGCTTTCCCAGGCCTGCCTGGCATTCGCGGCGGCCTTCCAGGACCGCCCCCGCGCCGCGGAACAGATCACCCGCGCCGGGGACATGCTCGGCGGGGTGTCGATCCGCTGGGCGGACATTCAGACCGCCATCGCCACGCTCGTACGGGATGCCGGTGTTGCCGCGGACCTTCCGCAGCGCGCCGAGGACACGGTCACCCGCGCCCGCGAGGCGGGACTCACGTCCTCCATCGCCTACATCCGCCTCGCGGTCTGCCTGCATTTCCTGGTGCTCGGAAGCCACGCCGAGCTGGAGGAAGCGAGGGGGCGGCTGCGCACGTGCGTACGCGGGGAGGAATTCGCCTACCTGGCAGAACTCTCGTACCTGATGGCCGACGAGGAGCTGCCGACCGACCTACCCCGAGCGCGGTGGCTGGACGGACAGGCCTCCGTACAGGCACGCTGGGTCGCGATCGTCGAAGACCGGCGCCGGGAGGCTGCCGCGATCAGAGGAGAATGAGCCGGTGGCGAAGTACACCACGCTTGAACAGATCGACCTGCCGGCCGTGGCCGACGGCTACGGCCTCGACGATCCGCGGCTCGCCCCTCTGGCAGGCGGCGCGGCCAACTCCAGTTTTCGCCTGTCCAGCGCCACTGGTGAATTCGTCCTCACCATCCTCGATAACCACGACACGGCGAGCGCCGAGAGCCTGGCGGCCCACACCCAGGCCCTGTTCCTCCTGGGTGTCCCGACCAGCGCGGTCGTACCGGCCACCGACGGCTCTCTCGTCACCCACCTCGACGGCCGACCGGTGATCCTCAAGGCGTGGGCCGACGGAACAGTGGAGCAGCCCCTGCCAGTGACGCTCCTGCCCGAAGCGGGCCGCATCCTCGCTCAACTGCACGCGCTCTCACCGCAGTCACCGGGCCTCACCGACATCCCGGTCGGTACCCGTCGTCTCTCGGCCGACCACAAGGCCCTCATCCCGGACCTCCCGGACAGGGAATTCGCCGTCTGGCTCACCGATCAGCTCAGCCGCATCCACCGGGCCGAAGCAGCGAGCAGCCGCCCGCGCACGGTTACGCACGGAGACCTTTTCGACGACAACATCATCGTGCGGACCGACGGCAGCCTCACCGTCCTCGACTGGGAGACCATTTCTCTCGACGACCCGCTGCTCGACCTGGGCATGGCGGCAGTGGGCCTGGCCCAGGAAGACGGCGCTCTGTCATCGGAGCGCGTGAACGCCCTGGTCTCCGGCTACGAGCAGATCGCTCCGCTGTCGGAGGAGGACGTGGCCGCGCTCCCCGGGGAGATCATCCATGCGGCGCTCATCATTGCCTTCCACCGCTACTACCGGCACCACGTGCGCTTCCCGGATCCGAGCAAGGCCACGTATCACCTGGAGATGATCCGGTTCGTGGAGTCGGTGGAGGGCGCTTCTCGGGTGCTTGACTGACGGGAGCAGGGCAGGGTGGGCGGGCCCGGCAACGGTTCCGTAGGCAGACAACGACCATTCGCCGACTGGTGAACGCAGCCTCCGGCGAGCTCGCACCCGAAGCCGCGGACACCGTGGATGCGCCCCCCGCCGCAACACCGGCACGGCTCACTCTGGATGGCATGACCCGCCGCGGTGGTGGAGGCCTTCGCTCTTACCGATCGGATCAGAGCCGTTGCAGACGAACCGACGCGATGAACCCGGCCCACGCGTCTCGCTGTACGGCGATGTAGCGACCGTTCGGCCGCTTCGAGTCGCGTATGCCTACGGTGGTGTGCAGGTTGGCGATCTCGATGCATTCGCCGCCGGCGCCGTTGCTGTAGCTGCTCTTCCGCCACTGCAAGGCGGTGGGGGGCAGGTTCATCGTGAGTGCTCCTCCGCCGTGTTGTCGGAAGCCGCGCCTGTCAGGTTCCGGGCTTCTGCTGTGAGCCTGACGGGCAGCCACGAAGTCACCTGACCACAGAGAAGCCCTAGGTGTTCTGTCCCGGGAGGTTGTGGACGGGTGATGCAGGTCTCGGCTGAGGCATCTTGAACGGGTGAGGGCCTTCCGGGTTCGGTGTGGATTGCGACGTCTACAC
>NZ_JBEZKL010000047.1:0-54723 GCF_040704695.1 Streptomyces sp. NPDC048411 | reverse complement strand
GGACGGTGCACGGGGACCCGTCCCGTCCGGCAGCCGAACGATGGTCCGAAAGCCGGACGTGCCCGGTGGCCGCGCCCCTCCCGCACCCGTCCGGAAGCGGCTCCAGGCCCGCCCGGCCCCCTACCGGGCGGGCGCTCCTCCTACGGGGCCCGGCACCCGGGCCGGACTCAGCACCCGATCCGCAGGTCCGCCCAGTCGGCGTGGTCGTAGTTGATCCCGTCCCCGCCGTCGGTGACCACCAGACGTACCACCTGCGCGCCGCTCACATCCGCGGTGATCGGCTGCGCGGCCATCGCGTTGGTCAGGACCCCGGTCGACGCCACCTTCGTGCCGTCCGCCCAGATCTCGAACGCCACTGTGCCATTGGCGCCCGTCTCGTCGTCGACTCCGACCTGGGCGGTCACGGCGCTGCACGCACCGCCTGCGTAGAACTCGACGGCGCTGTCCGCGTGTACCCCGAGTCCCTTGGCGAAGACAGTGCCGCCGATGGTCAGCGGATTGCCGTCGCCGGCGTCGCTCTCACCGTTGCTGGTGTCCTTCTCGACCGGACCCCAGCCGTTGGACGCGGAGAGCTGCGGCAGATCGCTCAGATAGCTGCTGCCCGCCGGGGGCGCCACCACCACATGTGCCCGGAACGGCACCGAGGTCTGCACGCGCGTCCCGGTCGGTGACTGGTACTGGGCGCTGAGTTTCAGATCGTACGTACCGGTGGCCGTGCCCGCGGGAGGTGTCACCTGCCAGCGTGTGGTCAGTGCACGGCCGGTGGGCACGACGCCGGTGCCGGTCGGCGACAGGGCCTTGATCTGCCAGCCCGACGGGCCGGTGAGCGCCGCGGAGACGCTCTTGGCGGGCGTACGGCCCAGATCGGTGACCGTCGTCGTCAGCGACGCGTTGCGGCCGGCATCCACCAACGGGCTGCCGTTCAGGCCGAGTTCCACGGCCGGCGGGGAGGCGGCCCACTTGCTGTCGGCGGCGACGCGCAGCAGTACCGTGCCGTGCGCCGGGACGGTCGCGGAGATGCCGCCCGCCGTGTTGTACGTCGTGTGCTGCCACAGGTCGCGCATCGTGTACGCGTCGGCCTCCGGCAGACCCGCCTCCTTCGCGGTCGTCGAGATGCGCTGCGCGGACCCGGTCTCGTTGAAGAGCGCCACGACCCGGCTGCCGTCCTTCATCTCCTTGGCGACGACCCAGCGCCCGCCGGCGGAGGAGACCACGACGCCCTGCTTTCCCAGCGGGTCCTGATCGACGGCGATGACCTCGTGGTTCGAGAGGATCTCGAAGGTCTCCGGAGTCGCCTTGCGCAGATCGGAGCCGATGAGCAGTGGCGCCGCCATCACGGACCACATGGAGAAGTGGGTGCGGTACTCGGTGTCCGTCATTCCGCCGTTGCCGACTTCGAGCATGTCGGGGTCGTTCCAGTGCCCCGGTCCCGCGGCGGCGGCGAGCGGCAGGTTCTGCTTCATGATCGACAACATGCTGCCCCAGCTGTCGTTGATGTCGCCCGTCGTGCGCCAGAGATGGCCGACGTCGGCGGCCCACTCCCAGGGCTTGTTCTCGCCCCACTCGCAAATGCTGTAGACGATGGGACGGCCGGTGGCCTCCAGTGCGTCGCGCATCGTCGTATAGCGCTTCTTCGCGTCGACGCCCTGGTTGTTGCAGTTGTCGTACTTGAGATAGTCGACGCCCCAGTCCGCGAACTGCTGCGCATCGCTGTACTCATGGCCGAGTGCCCCCGGCATTGTGAGCGCGCACGTACTGGTGCCCGCGCTGGTGTAGATGCCGAACTTGAGACCCTTGGAGTGCACGTAGTCTGCGACGGCCTTGATGCCGTGCGGGAAACGCACCGGGTCGGCCTCCAGCTTGCCGTCCGCGTTGCGCTGCGGCTTCGCCCAGCAGTCGTCTAGGTTGACGTACTGGTAGCCGGCGTCCTTGAGGCCCTTCTCGACGAAGATGTCGGCGATTCCCTTGACCATCGCCTCGTTGAACTCGGCCCGGCAGTAGGTCGAGTTCCAGTTGTTGAATCCCATCGGCGGGGTGAGTGCGAGCCCGTTGGCGGACTGCGGGCTGACCGCTGCGGCAGCCGCCTTCGTCGGTGAGTCCGCGACGGCCGGAGCGGTTGCGCCCGCTGCGCAGAGCAGACCGGCGGCCAGCGCTCCGATGACTGTTCTGCCGCTTGCTCGGGTCGTACGGGTTGGAAGATGACGCATCGTAACGTGCCTCCACGCTTGTGCCAGATCGGATGACATCATGTTCACGCCAGGGACGCGCGATTACGTTAGAGCGTGTTGGAGTCTGTTGGAAGGGGTGCGGTAAAGGTTGTCCGGCATCTCGTCAAAACCCTTGACCCTCCTCTGACTTGGCGGTGTGATCCAATCGCACGTTCGGCTGTGTTGGGTTGCATCCCGGAGGAGGGGGTCATGGCGCACTCGTCGTACGACAGGTCAAGCATGCCCGGCAGTGTGGCAGGACATCGGATGTCTCGGCGAAATCTGCTGCGTGGTGCGGCGGTTGGCGCGGGCGCGATCACGCTTCCCTCGCTGCTCACGGCATGCAGCAGTGGCCCCGGTGGTGACGGCAAGACGATCCACATGGGGTCGAATTCGTCCGACCCCATTCCCAAGAAGGCTTTCGCCGACGCGTTCAAGGCGTACGAGGCGCAGGCCGGAGGGCGGAAGATCGAGGTCAACACCGTTGACCACAACACCTTCCAGGAGAACATCAACAAATACCTGCAGGGCAATCCGGACGACGTGTTCATGTGGTTCGCCGGCTACCGGATGCAGTTCTTCGCCAAGAAGGGACTGCTGCACGACATCAGCGACAACTGGCAGCACTACGAAGGGTTCTCGTCCGCGCTGAAGGCCCAGTCCACCGGTGAGGACGGCAAGCAGTACCTCACGCCGTACTACTACTACCCGTGGGCCGTCTTCCACCGGAAGAGCCTCTTCGCCGACCGCGGCTACCAGGCGCCCAAGACCCTCGACGAGTACGTGGCGCTCGCCAAGCAGATGAAGAAGGACAAACTTGACCCCATCGCGTTCTGCGACAAGGACGGCTGGCCCGCGATGGGAACCTTCGACTACATCAACATGCGGACCAACGGCTATGACTTCCACAAGAGCCTGATGGCCGGCGAGGAAGCCTGGACGGACAAGCGCGTCAAGGACGTCTTCGACACCTGGCGCCGGCTCCTTCCGTACTGCCAGCAGGGCGCCAACGGCCGCACCTGGCAGGAGGCCGCGACCAGCCTGCAGAAGAAGGAAGCCGGCATGGCGGTCTTCGGGCTGCCGCACCCCGGCGCCCAGTTCCCCAAGGGCGAACAGGAGGACATCGACTTCTTCCCGTTCCCGGTCATCAATCCGGAGCACGGCCAGGACGCCGTCGAGGCACCGATCGACGGGTTCCTGCTGGCGAAGAAGTCGAAGAACCTCAAGAACAAGAAGACGCTGGAGAGCGCCAAGGACCTCGTGAAGTGGCTGGCCACCGGCAAGGCCGAGGACATCTACCTCAAGAGCGACCCCAACAACATCGCGGTCAACGACCAGGCGGACATCTCTCAGTACTCGGCGCTGCAGAAGAAGGCCGTCGAGCTCGTCTCCGGTGCCAAGCAGATCTCCCAGTTCCTGGACCGCGACACCCGGCCGGACTTCGCCTCGACCGTCATGATTCCGGCCATCCAGAAGTTCATCAGCAACCCGAACGATGTGGACGGTCTGGTCAACGACATCGAGCGGCAGAAGAAGACCATCTTCGCCTCCGACTGAATCTGGAGTACCGACCGTGTCGTTCCTCTCGGAGCGGCGCACCGAACGGCGGGGCCCGCGGCGATTCTCCGGCCGCGACCTCGCCGTCATCGGTCTGCTGCTCGGCATACCCGTCCTGCTCGACATCGCCATCGTGTGGGGGCCGACCCTCGCCTCGATCGTGCTCTCCTTCACCAGCTGGGACGGCATCGGCGACATCAAATGGGTCGGTACGCAGAATTACGAGAATCTCTTCACCAATTACCCGCAGTTCTGGCCCGCCGCCCGGCACAACCTGCTCTGGCTGGCCTTCCTCGGGCTCGTCGCCGCGCCGTTCGGGCTGTTCCTCGCCGTACTCATCGACCGCGGCGTGCGGTTCAGCCGCTTCTACCAGTCGACGCTGTACATGCCGGTCGTGCTGTCGCTCGCCGTGGTCGGCTTCATCACGCAGCTGATCTTCTCCCGTGACCAGGGGGCTCTCAACGCGATCATCGGGGACACCGCGTCGCCGACCGACTGGCTCGGCGACCCGGACCTCAACATCTGGATGGTCCTGCTCGCCGCGGCGTGGCGGCACACCGGCTACGTGATGATCCTCTACCTTGCCGGGCTCAAGGCCGTCGATCCCTCGCTGAAGGAAGCGGCCGCCATCGACGGGGCGAACGAGGCCCAGACCTTCTTCCGCATCGTCTTCCCCACGCTGCGGCCGGTCAACGTCATCGTCGGCGTCATCACCGTCATCGAGTCCCTGCGCGCCTTCGACATCGTGTACGCCGTCAACCATGGCCGCAACGGACTCGAACTGCTCTCGGTGCTCGTCACCGACAACATCATCGGTGAGGCGAGCCGCGTCGGCTTCGGATCCGCCATCGCCGTGGTCCTGCTCACCGTCTCCCTCGGATTCGTCGTGACATACCTGGTGCAGGAGCTCCGAGAGGAGAAGAACCGATGACCGTCGACACCGCCCCCGCCCGCCCCGCCGCACAGCCCGCGTCCCCGCCACCCGCGGTGGTGCGCCGCGGTTTCCGCCCGGGCAGGCTCGGCGTGCACGCCTTCCTGATGGCGGTCTCGCTCGCCTTCCTCGCGCCGCTGCTGCTGGCGGTGTACGCCTCCCTGCGGCCGTACGACGAGACCTCCCAGTACGGCTACTTCTCGCTGCCGAGGCATCTGTCGTTCGACTACTACCGGCAGGCGTTTGCCGACTCCGGGATGACGAAGTATTTCGTCAACACCATGATCATCGCCGTCCCGGGAGTGCTCCTCACCCTCTTCCTCGCCTCGTTCGTGGCCTTCGCCCTGGCCCGGCTGAAGATGCGCGGCGGGATCGTGCTGCTGATGCTCTTCACGGCCGGGAACCTGCTGCCCCAGCAGGTGATCGTGACCCCGCTGTACGTGGCGTTCAACCGCATCCCGCTGCCGTACTGGATGTCCGACTCGATGACGATGTACGACTCGTACTGGGCTGTCGTCGTCGTCCAGATCGGCTTCCAGCTCGGGTTCTGCGTCTTCGTCCTCGCCAACTTCATGCGTACCCTGCCGCAGGAGATCCTGGAAGCCGCCGTCGTCGACGGCGCGGGCGTCTGGACGCAGTACTGGCGGATCACGCTGCCGCTGTGCCGCCCGGCCCTTGCCGCGCTCGGCACGCTTCAATTCACCTGGATGTACAACGACTTCCTCTGGGCCCTGGTATTCGTCTCCGACGGCGACAAACTGCCCATCACCTCCGCCCTCAACAACCTGCGCGGGCAGTTCTTCACGGACTACAACCTGCTGGCCGCCGGTTCGATCCTGGTGGCCCTGCCGACGATCCTGGTTTTCCTCCTTCTGCAACGGCACTTCATTGCGGGACTCACCCTGGGGTCGACGAAGGGGTAGGGGGCTGAGCTGTGGTTATGCGGGGCGCCGGGGCGTGCCGGGCGCCCCGGCGAGTGGGCTCCGAAAGCCGTCCGCTTCTGTGGTGAGGCGGTGCGGCTCAGGCCACCCCGGGCTGATGCCAGGGTGGCCTGAGCCGTTACCTCTGGTCTCTCCGTCTCTCCTATGCAGGATCGTTGCTTTGCTCCGTCGGACCGTCCGGCCCCCGGCCGGCGAATCGGCTTCCCCAGTGGCTGCGCAGTGCTGCCACCGCGACGCAGCCGCCGAGCAGCGGGCCGAGCCAGCCGGGCAGCGGCAGGGCCCGCGCGAGGAGCGCGACGAGTACTACGGTGACCGCCGCAGCGGCCAGGTCGGCCGCGACCGCGCCACGGCGGCGCGTCGGCGCGGCCCCGGTGAAGCCGAGCAGGGCGAGGAGGCGCAAGGTGGGGGGACCGCTCGTCATGAGAGCTGGTTGACGAGGCAGCCGGCCGCTGCGATCGAGACGTAGCCCCAGGGACCGCCCGCGAACTTCACCAGGCGCAGGCCGTTGCGGGCGCGCTGGATGTTGACCGAGACGTGATGGGACTGGACGGGGACATAGGCGGCGAGGGCGCCGACCCCGCACTTCTTGGCGGCGTTCTTGACCACCTTGCCGATCTTCTTCCAGTTCCAGCTGAAGGGGTTCCACCAGGGGTCGGCGACCACGGGGAAGGCCGTGTTGGCGTCGAACGATACCGTCTGGATCAGGATGCCGCCCTCCAGGCGGTAACTGGTCGCCAGGGACTTGCCGTTGGCGTCCTTCGCCCAGGGTGCGGCGATGGCGGCCACCGGCTCGTTCGGGTTGGCGCTGACGATCACCACGGAACCGTCGGCTTCCTGGCGCAGGCTGGACCCCGCAGCAATGTTCACGCTCGCGCGGAACTCGTGGGGAGCGTTGGCGTTCTTGATGACCTGCAGGGTGCGGCTGCCGCCGTTGAGGGTGGGCTGGACGACGGTGTCGACCGGGCCGGCCGGGTCTGAGTGGATCACACTGCCGTTGATGGTGACCGCACGCGGACGGTCCTCCTTGAGGCCGATGCCGACGGCTGGGATGTCCTCCGGCTTCACCTGGATGGTGCCGCTGGTCTCCCAGGGGACGGTGACCGTTCCGGTCTCGGTCTCGGCGATGGCCGCGTAGGTGCTGTTGCTGCTGGACGCAGGGGTGATGTCGGAGGCCTCCAGGACGCTGTTGGCGGCACCCATCGCCTGGATGGCGGCGCTGGGCGTCCAGCCGGTATCAACGGTGAAGGTGACCGGTGCGGACCAGCCGTTCGCCCAGTGCTCACCGTCGTACGTGGTGGTGCGGAAGGTGTACGTCTTGCCGCTGACGAGCTTTCCGGCGGGTACTTTCGCGGAGGCGGTGGCACCGTTGGCCACGAAGCCGGAGTTGAACTGGGTCACCACCTCGCCCGTGGCCTTGTCCTTGACCTCGAAGGTGCCCTGGATCTCGTCGTCCGCGTTGGTGTCCTCGGTGGTGAACCGCAGCGTCGGGGTGAGGCTGTTGACCTTGTAGATGCCGTTCTCGGTGTAGAAGGGCGGGCCCGCCTGCAGGTTGGATCCGTTCACGGGACGGTAGTTGAAGGTGACCGAGAGCCGCGGAATGGTGTCCTCGGGCGACTCGGAGGAGTAGAAGCGCTTCCAGGCGTAGGTGTCGCTCTCGTCCGTCGCCTTCAAGGCCACCGAACCGGTCGTGGCTTTCGCGCTCGCCCAGATCTGCGCCAGGCTGGTGACGTCGGCCTTGACCCAGCCGGCGTTACTGCACGTGCTGGAGCGGGTCTGCGTGGAGGTGGCGATCTTCTGCAGCAATGCGGGCTGGTTGGTCCAGCGGGTGCTCGTGTTGGCCGGGTCCGCTGCCCACACCTCCCAGGCCCGCGTCTCACAGGACCACGAGTGGTAGTTGTACAGGGCCAGTTCGGCGTTGGTGACCAGCGCGTCGGCGAACTGCCCTGTCTCCCAGGTCAGGAAGGAGCGGGCGGTGCGCTTGGTGGTGCCCGAGTAGTCGCCGGGCCAGCCGAGCTTGAGGTCGGTGTCGGCGGACTGGTCCGTGGTGGTGCCGCCCTGGACGAAGGTGTCGAACAGGACCGACAGGACGTCGGTGGCCGGGTCGATCGTCACCGGGTATGTGGTGGCCGGATCCGACAGGAACGTCGTGTTTGGGCGCAGCCGCAACTCGACTGTGTCGCCGTCCTGGGACACGGTCATCGGGACGCGGGCGGTGTGGGTGTGCTCGCCCGAGCGCTCGTCGACCTTCGCGTCCCACATCGTGGGCGCGGGCATGGTGGCGACCTGCTCCCCGGAGGCCCGGTCGGTGAAGGACACCGAACCGTCGTCCTGCTGGGTTGCCTTCAGGCCCGGCACCTTCAGCGGCAGGGTCATGGGCGCCGAGCCGTCGGCCGGGCTCTCCTTGAGCAGCAGGTACTGCTCAAACCCGGTGCGCGTGGCGTCGACCACCAAGTCCGCGCCGGGTATCGCCTGCGGGTAGGTCGCGCGGTGGCCGTCCAGTTCCGGCTCGGGCAGGCCGCCCTTCCACTGCACGCTGAGTGACTGGCGCCCCGAGCCGAGCGTGACCAGGTCCCGCGCCTGCGAGACGGGGGCGTCGGCCGCGGCCTTGGCGGAACGCGCCTTCGTTCCGCCGGGACCGGCAAGCCTCAGGTGCTCGGGGTGCGCCTTGGCGCGCACGGTACCGTCCCCGTTGCGCGCGAAGTTGACGTCGACGTCCACCCACGTACCGTCCCGGATCATCCGGATCGGTCCGCCAGCCTGCTCGGTGGTGAGGGTGCCGTCGGGGTTCGCCCAGGTCGTGGAGGTCTCGCTACGGCGGTCGAGAACCTCCACTCGGCGGTCGCTGACCTGCGCGGCCACCAGCGCGGACTCCGCGGTGATGGCCTCGGTCACCGGAGAACCCATCGGACTGGCGGCACGCACGGGCTCTTCGGCCGGGGGCGTGGCGGCGAGGGCGGGCAGGGTGGAACCGAGCAGCGCGACCGCCGTCAGGGCGGCGATGCCGCCGGCGGCGATGGCTCTGGAAGGTCTGTGGCGCGAAGTACGCATACACATCCTCGGGTCATGACCAGCCATAGGAAAGGCAAGATCAATTAAAAACTTTGCCATGATCCAACTGAGCTCATGATCAAGTGTCAACTCTGACCCCAACACGCTGCGTTTCCGGCCGTGAGCGGTTCGCGAGTCCGTGTTCGAAGAACGTGACGGTGGCGTGGACGGTGTAGTTCTGGCTGGTCATGGGCTGTTGTCCGGTGTTCGGTCCGTACTTGCTGGTGGGGTTCTTGCGGGTGCGTGCCTTGACGCGGTGCCGGTGGCGGGCGGGGTGCAGGGCGTCGAGGGCGGCCCGGCCGATGGTGCCGACGAGGTCGGCGGAGCCTGGTGGGGGCAGGATGCCGGTGCCCGTAACGACGGTGACGGCGGCGGTGTCGCGCAGGACGGTGAAGCTGATGCGGTCCATGCTCGGGCCGGGCAGGGTGCAGGCGGTGTCGGCGGCTGAGCGGATCAGGGCCTGGTAGGTGGTGAGCAGGGCATAGACCTCCTGGTTGAGACGGTGCCGTCGGCCAGGGTGAGGGTGACCTCGGCTTCGATGACGCGGACGGTCATCAGGGTGGCCAGGACAGGTAGCCGATTCGGGCCAGGTAGGAGCCGTCGCCAAGGTGCTGGAAGGGAGTGGGGATGCGGCGGTTGGCGGAACGCACCAGGAACTGCGCGCCGCTGGCGTGGACATCGGCGGCGAAGGTGTTCGCGTTGAATCCGGCGTCGGCGAGCAGGAGCATCGTGCGGTCCAGGGCGTTCAGCAGGCGTCCGGCACAGGAGAGTTCACCGTCGTTCTCGGGGCCGAATGCGGCGGCCAGGAGAGCGCGGGTGCCGCACTCGATGAGGACCACGAGCCGCAGCAGTGGGTAGCCGAATTCCAGATGGGCACCGGACCGTTTCGGGTAGCGTCAGGTGGTCGCCGGCTCGTCCGGTGTGTGCAGCCGGGTCCCGTGGACGGCCACGGTCCGCAGCCACCGCCAGAAGGCGCCGCTCTGGCCCCTGGGCCGGAGTTGCTGCCTGCACCGGGTGATCACACTCGGGTTTGAGGGTGGGCCGCGCGACGGTGGTCAGATCGGCGTCGACACCCACCACACACGAGCTGCTCCCGGTTCACGTGTACGCCGACAGCCCCTCGCGCAGTTGCGATCAATGACGTTGCGGGACTCCGGGCTGTCCATCAGAATGCGGGCATGATGGGTGAACTCAGGTCAGGTGGTGACTCTTCCGAGCACGGCACAACGCCCGAGCTGCGGGCATCTGACCGGGACCGGGACCAGGTCGTGGAGATCCTGCAGATTGCCGCAGGCGACGGCCGGCTCACCGCGGCTGAGCTGGACGAGCGCTTGGACGCTGCGTTGTCCGCCCGCACCACCGGCGACCTTGCTGGACTGACCGCCGACCTTCCCTCGGAAGGAATGCCTCCGCAAGCCAGAGATCTGGTCCGGATCGACCAGCGTTTCGGCGATGTCACACGCACCGGCCGCTGGCTGGTTCCGCGCCGCATGGAAATCCGGCTGATGTTCTGCGAAGCGAAGCTCGACTTCACCGACGCGATGATTACCCACAACACTCTTCACATCGATGTCGACCTGCGAGTCGGGGGAAACCTGATCCTGGTGACCAGGCCGGGGATCGAAGTCGACACTGACGACCTGGTGCGCGGCAGCGGCGACATCAAGATCCGGCCTGTATCCGGCCCGGACACTCCCGTTACCCTGCGTGTGCAACTGGCCGGACAGTCCCGCGGAGGCGACATCATCGCCCGACCTCCGCGACGGAATTTCGCGGAGTGGCTGCGCCGTCGCACGCCAAGGAGTAGCGGCCGCTGAGCGCGGGTTCTCACACACGCACGGGCAGTATCAGGCTCGGGCCCGCGGCACGGCGCTTGCGCGGGCACCCTCTCTGCAGACCGGACAGCATGTCACCGTCGGTGACGCCGGGCTGGACAACCCCATCAGGCCAGGACCGGCCACCGCGAGGAGGAGTTTCACCGGGCCACTGCTCGTACCAGGGGTGCGGCTTCCAGCGTTTCCGGCCATCCGTGCCCCGGCAGCCGGGGGGCGTCAGGAGCCCCGGCGAGGCCCCGCCGATCGCGGCTTCGTGTCACGGCGGGAACGCGTGGCGCTGCAGAAGCCGGCCACCGCGGCGTCAGAAGGCGATCCGGCCAACCGCGTCCGGAGCGCCGCCGCCGTGAGGCGTGGGCAGTGTCAGTGGCGGCTGCGATGCTGCCTGCATGGACGAAATCATGCGACGGCGGGTGTACGGCGCCGACCACGACGATCCTGATCCGGGTCCGCAGCCCGGGCATGCATATCGCGAGCTGGTCGGCGGCCCGCTCGACGGGCTGCTCCTCGACGTGACGGGCTGGCCGGAGGTGGCACTCGCCGACGGGGCCGCACTGATGACCGAGATCGGCATGCACGGCCCGGGTGGCAGGTCGGAGTACGGGCCGCGGGCGGACGATTCACGGAAGTGGGATTGGCGGGGAGACACACCCTGAATCAGGTGGCCTCGTACTGGTGCGCGGCGGCGCCCTGCCATTCCACCAGGGCGGGAGTGTCAAGGGCCCGCTCCGGGTCCGCCATGCCGGCGTCGGCGAGAAACACAATGATGTCGCGGTCGCTGTGCGCGAGCCCGAGCCTTTCGTCGCGGCCGTTGATGTGCACGGTCACGAGCCTGGCGCCGGACGGTGTGGGGGCGTGAACGATGATCGGTGGAGTCGCCATGGTTCCAGGGTGGCGCGGGATGCCGGTCGGCGCGCATCTGGCTGGTCCGGATGCGTGGTGCCCGAGGACCGGGGGTACAGGCGGTGGGCCGGTTGCCCCGTCCCTGCGGCCGATGTTCCGTAGCAGGCGGCAGGGGCCCTGGGGGTACGTATGGTCGCTGCTGTGCGGTCCGGCGCTCTCGGATTCGCCCTGGTCACTTCTCGAGAACTGCCGGCGCCTGCCCGACCAGATGTTTGTGATCACCAGTGCGGGGGCGCACGGTGCAGTTGGGGCGGGGTCACTGGCCCCGGTCCGCCGCTTGCTGGGGTACGACCACCAGGAACGCGTCCTCCTTCAGGTCCATGACGACCTCGGCCGCCACACCCTCGCCCCGGCGCGCAGCCGCGAACTCCTCCGCAGGCCAGCTGCCTCGCGGACCTCCCGCGGGAAACCGCTCCAGTACTGTGCGCTGCACCGTGCACCCCCTTGCCTCGTCGGCTCCAACGACGCCCCGCCGTCCCCGTTACGGCCGCTCGGGCGCCTGATTCGTTCGGTGGGACGCCTGCCGACGGGCGTCCGGCACCTGCTTTCGTGCAACAACATCGCCACAGCCGGGTTTTCGCGGCAGGGTGTTGCGGGCAAGCCACAGAGGGCTACGGAAGAGGGGGAACCGTGATCATCTGGATCAACGGTGCGTTTGGCGCGGGCAAGACGAGCGCCGCGCGCGAACTGATCGATCTGATCCCGAACAGCACCGTCTACGACCCCGAACTGATCGGCGGGGGACTGCGGTACCTGCTGCCCCAGAAGAGGCTCGCCGAGGTGACCGACTACCAGGACCTGCCGATCTGGCGACGGTTGGTGGTGGACACGGCTGCCGCTCTGCTCGCCGAGGTGCCCGGGGTGCTCGTGGTGCCCATGACGCTGCTGCGACAGGAGTACCGCGACGAGATATTCGGAGGGCTCGCTTCCAGACGCATTCCGGTGCGTCATGTACTGCTCTCACCTGAGGAAACGATCCTGCGGCAGCGGATCGCCGGCCGTGAGGAAGTACCGGACGACCCGGAAGCCGGCGAGCGAATACGGCAGTGGGCGTACGAACACATCGAGCCCTACCGGACCGCGCTCGGCTGGATCACCGCGGATGCGCACACCATCGACACCAGCAGGCTGACCCCGTACGAGACGGCCGAGCGCATCGCCGACGCGGTACGTACCGGTGCCGCCGCCGTGTGCGAGATCGTGCAGACGCCTGCGCCGACCGCGGAGACCCTCGCCGCCGGGGTGCTGCTCTTCGACGAACACGACCGGGTCCTGCTCGTCGACCCCACGTACAAGCCCGGCTGGGAGTTTCCCGGCGGGGTGGTGGAGCCCGGCGAGGCACCGGCACAGGCCGGGATACGGGAAGTGGCCGAGGAGATAGGGATTCAGCTCGACCGGATCCCCAGCCTGCTCGTCGTCGACTGGGAGCCGCCGCACCCGCCCGGGTACGGAGGACTGAGGCTGCTCTTCGACGGCGGGCTGCTGCACTGCCAGGACGCCGAACGACTGCTGCTGCCCGGTTCCGAACTGCGCGGCTGGCGGTTCGTCACCGAGGCGGAGGCCGCAACGATGCTGCCGCCGCACCGGTACGAGCGCCTCCGCTGGGCGCTGCGGGCCCGCGAGCGGTCAATCGTGCTCAATCTGGAGGCCGGAGTCCCGGTCGGCTGACGCCCGCAGCACGGCGGCGACGTCGACAGTGAGGGGATCACCGTGCCCGAAGCAGACCGTGGACGGGGGCGGCGCCGCCGGCCGCCGGAACGACGCCAGTGCCTCGGCCCGGTCCGTGTTGAAGACACCCGGCATCACCTGGCTCACCCCGGCCACGCAGTCGTTGGTGAACAGCACGTCACGGTGCGGCAGATGGATGGCGAGTGACCCGGGTGTGTGTCCGAGGGAGTGGACCACGCGAGCCCCGCCGTCGAAGGGGAGTTCGTCGTCGTGGGAGATCGGCTTCAGGGGTGCGAAACTGGCGACCTCCTGTATTCGGGACTCGCGCTCCTCCGGTTGTTGAGGGCTTGTGGTCACCGTGCGTGTTCACCGGGGGCGTAGCGCCGCCAGGTTCCTCCGGCCGCTTCGCCGAGGTGGGCGGTGGCCTCGGTTCGGGGCAAGCCGGCCGGCGCCCGCGTGGACGAGCTCACCTTCGCTCCGGTGACCGCCCGGTACGTACGGATGCAGGGCATCAAGCGGACGACCGGCTGGGGCTACTCGCTGTGGCGCCTGGAGGTTCGTTCCATGAGCCCGGAGCCCGACCCCGCGTAATCCGCCAGGGGGCACTGGGGCTATGAGAACACGAGGGACCCGCGCCGGTCGTGGCGTCGCCCGCGCGACCGGCACGGATCTCCCGACGGCACAGCCTTGACGAAGGACATGGATGCACCTCCCACGTACGAGAGGTGCATCCCGCCCCGGAACAGATGATGCGAGGTCAGGAGCTCTTGGACTCCGCGTAGTTCTGCAGGAACAGCGCCTCGGCGACCGACAGCCGCTCCAGCTCCTCGGGCGACACGCTCTCGTTCACCGCGTGGATCTGCGCCTCCGGCTCGCTGAGGCCGATCAGCAGGATCTCCGCCTCCGGGTAGAGCGCGGCGAGGGTGTTGCAGAGCGGGATCGAGCCGCCCATCCCGGACGTCTGCATCTTCTCGCCGGGGTAAGCGGCCTCCATGGCCTGCGCCATCGACGTGTACGCCGGGCTGGAGGTGTCCGCGCGGAACGCCTGGCCCTGACCGACCTGCTCCACCGAGACCCTCGCCCCCCACGGGGCGTGCGCCTTCAAATGGGCGGTCAGCAGCGTCGTTGCCTCGGCCGCGTCCTGGCCCGGCGGCACTCGCAGGCTGATCTGCGCCCGCGCGCTCGCCTGCAGCGACGGCGTCGCGCCGACCACCGGCGGGCAGTCGATCCCGATGACGGTGACGGCGGGCCGGGCCCAGATGCGGTCGGCGACGGTTCCCGTGCCGATCAGCGCCACGCCGTCGAGGACCTTCGCGTCCCTGCGGAAGTCGGGCTCCGGGTACTGCAGCCCGTCCCACTCGGCGTCCGTGGTGAGTCCGTCGACGGTCGTGGTGCCGTCCTCGGCGCGCAGCGACCCCAGCAGCTGGATCATTGCGGCCAGCGCGTCGGGGGCGGCGCCGCCGAACTGCCCGGAGTGCAGGTTCCCTTCAAGGGTGTCGAGGGTGACCCGCAGCATCGTCATGCCGCGCAGTGTCGCGGTGACCGTCGGCAGACCGACCCGGAAGTTGCCGGTGTCGCCGATGACGATGGTGTCGGCGGCCAGCAGCTCGGGGTGTGCCTCGGCGTACCGCTCCAGACCGCCGGTGCCCTGCTCCTCCGAACCCTCGACAATCACCTTGACGGAGACCGGGACGCCGCCGTTCGCCTTGAGAGCCCGCAGGGCGAGGAGATGCATGATGAAGCCGCCCTTGCAGTCGGCCGCGCCGCGGCCGAACCAGCGGCCCTCGCGCTCCGTCAGCTCGAACGGCGGGGAGATCCAGGCCGACTCGTCGAGCGGCGGCTGCACGTCGTAGTGCGCGTAGAGCAGCACGGTCGGGGCACCGGCCGGGCCGGGCAGGAAGCCGTAGACCGACTGGGTGCCGTCGGGGGTGTCGAGCAGGGCGACGTCCTGGAAGTCCTCGGCGCGCAGCGCGTCGGCGACCCAGGCTGCGGCCGCCTCGCACTCGCTCTTCGGGAACTGCGCGGGATCCGCCACCGACTGGAAGGCCACCAGCTCGGTCAGCTCCGCCTTGGCACGGGGCATCAGTGAGGCAATGGTCTCGGAAATCGGATGGGCGGTCATGGGCACGCTCCTCGTGGGTGCGACGTTATGTGTACGAATCCGTCTGCATGAACGCCGTGTGTGCGGCGCCGCATGCAGGGCGAACGTACGGTCGATCCTCCCACAGCGGGGACCGGTCGCAAGGCGCCGTAGGATGCCGTGAGCAGCTTGGGCCACTGGTCGGGATCGGGAGCAGAAGCACATCGTGAGCAGCGAGAACGCAGACGCCGGACGTGAGATTGAAGAGTCGTCCGTGTGGGATGTCGTCGTGGTCGGCGCCGGACCGGCCGGAGCCTCCGCGGCATATGCGGCGGCGGTCGCCGGGCGGCGGGTGTTGCTGCTGGAGAAGGCGGAACTGCCCCGCTACAAGACCTGTGGCGGCGGCATCATCGGGTACTCCCGCGATGCGCTGCCGCCCGGATTCGAACTGCCGTTGCAGGACAGGATCCACGCGGTGACGTTCTCGCTCAACGGCAGGCTGGCGCGGACCCGCCGTTCCAAGCGGATGCTCTTCGGGCTCATCAACCGGCCCGAGTTCGACGCGGGTCTGGTCGAGGAGGCGCAGAAGGCGGGCGCCGAACTCCGCACCGGAGCGTCGGTGAGCCGGGTCGAGCAGCACGGCGCCTCGGTGCCGGACCGGCGCACGGTCGCCGTGGTGCTCGCCGGCGGCGAGACCGTCCTGGCGCGTGCGGTCGTCGGCGCGGACGGCAGCGCGGGACGCATAGGTGCCCATGTCGGGGTCAAGCTCGACCAGGTGGACCTGGGCCTGGAGTCGGAGATTCCGGTCCCCGCCACCGTCGCGGAGGACTGGGCCGGGCGGGTGCTGATCGACTGGGGTCCGATGCCCGGCAGTTACGGGTGGGTCTTCCCGAAGGGCGACACCCTGACCGTCGGTGTGATTTCGGCGCGTGGTGACGGCGCAGGGACCAAGCGGTATCTGGAGGACTTCATCGCCCGGCTCGGCCTCGCCGGGTTCGAGCCGAAGATCTCCTCCGGTCATCTCACCCGCTGCCGCAGCGACGACTCCCCGCTGTCGCGCGGGCGGGTGCTCGTCTGTGGCGACGCGGCGGGGCTGCTGGAGCCGTGGACCCGCGAAGGCATCTCGTTCGCACTGCGCTCCGGGCGGCTCGCCGGTGAGTGGGCGGTCCGGATCGCGGAATCGCACGACGCGGTGGACGCCCGCCGCCAGGCGCTCAACTACGCCTTTGCCATCAAGGCCGGGCTGGGTGTCGAGATGGGTGTCGGTCGGCGCATGCTGAAGCTGTTCGAGCGCCGCCCGGGAATTCTGCACGCAGTGCTGACCGGATTCCGCCCTGCCTGGAAGGCGTTCGCCGGGATCACCCGCGGGACGACCTCGCTGGCCGAGCTGGTCCGTACCCACCCGCTGGCGCAGCGGGCCCTGTCGGCGATGGACCGTTAGGCCGCGCCTCGGCGCACCCTGCCGGCCGGACCAAGACGCCGGTGGGCCGGAGTCCGGGCCGATGGGCGGTGGCGGTCCCGTCGTAGCGGGTGGTTTGGGCCTCGCCGTCCCATGCGTCGGTTGATGCGTCGACAGACAGTGCTGTGCCCGCCGGGGGCGAACCCGTCGTCCCCCCGGTGGCCTGCACAGGCCCGGCCGTGACGCCTGCGACGGGTGATCTGTTGGAGCCGTCGACCCCTGCCCGGCAGGGGCACAGGCAGTGCTGTGCCGGTCCGGGTCAGGATGTGATCGTGATCCGGAAGACGGGGTGGTCGGGGGCGATGCGGCGCAGCTCCTCGACGGACGAATCCGGGCCGACGCCGGCGAAGAAGACCCCTACCTCCGCCTTCCAGCGCTTGAGGTAGGCACGCAGCAGTTCCGGCTTCTCGTCGTCGGCGATCTCGGCGGCGGTGAAGACGTCGGTCTTCTTGCCGAGATGGAGCTCACCGCTGCCGGCAGCCCGCATGTTGTGCGTCCACTGGACATGGCCACGCGGCGCGACGAGATACTGCTGCCCGTCCACGGTCAGGAGGTTGACCGGGGTGCGCCGCCACTCGCCGCTCTTGCGGCCGCGGACGGCCAGGACTCTCGATCCCCAGACGCTGATGCCGCGCCGGGTGATCCAGGCGACGGTGCGGTTGAAGACGTTGACCGTGAACCAGCCGGGCTTCTGCACATGCACGGACATGAGATTCTCCTCATTGGAAAGTGTGAGCACTGCTCTCGCTTGAGATCAGTGTGCACGAGGTTGGTGCTCAAAAGCAAGAGCACTGCTCTCCTTATTGGTCGGTGCTCCAATCCGTGGCAGACTGAGCTCCATGAGCACCATCAGAGGAGCCAGGGAACGGGCCCGTATCGAAGTCACCGCAGCCATCAAGGACGAGGCGAGAAAGCAGCTCGCAGCCGACGGCGCCGCGAAACTCTCGCTGCGCGCCGTCGCACGTGAGCTGGGCATGGTCTCGTCCGCGCTGTACCGGTACTTCCCCAGCCGCGACGACCTGCTCACGGCCCTCATCGTCGATGCGTACGACGCCGTGGGCGAGGCCGCCGAGACCGCTCACCGGGCCTCGTGCGACGTCCCACCCGTACCCGCCGCACATCTCGCCCGCTGGATCGCGGTCGCCTGCGCCGTACGCGAGTGGGCCCTCGTCCACCCCCATGAGTACGCCCTGATCTACGGCTCGCCCGTGCCCGGGTACACGGCACCCCAGACGACCGTCGGCCCCGCCTCCCGCGTCGGCCTCGTCTTCATCGGGATCGTTGAAGACGCCCACCGCACGGACGGCCTCGCTGTGCCGCCTCTCACCGCCGAACTGCGGCCCGAGGCCGAGCGGATGGCCGCCGACCTGGCACCCGATCTCCCTCCGGCGGTCGTCGCCCCTCTCGTGGCCGCGTGGTCGCAGCTCATGGGACTGATCTCCTTCGAGATCTTCGGCCAGTTCACCCGGATCGTCGAAGCCCGGGAGGCCTTCTTCCGGCAGGCGGTCGCCGACCTGGCCCGTAACGTCGGACTGCTCGACGACCGGGCCGACCGCCCGGCCACCAGCAGCGCCGGTGCCTGAGCCTGCCCGGCCACATGTCCGCCTATCGGCCCGGCCGGATATCTCGCCTGCGCCGACCGGGGTACTCCACAGGGAGTACGTGTGATCACCACGCCCAGCTGACGCCGCCGTCGACGCCCGCGGTCTAGCGTTGCCGGTATGGAAGAGCAGCGCTCACACGGAAGCGGCGGTCCCCCCTGGGAGCAAGGCGGACCGCCGCGGCGGCGGCCCTGGGCGCACGCTGCCCCCGTGGGCCCCCGGGGGGCTTGGGGCCTCTGGGGACACGACGGGCCGCCGCGCTGGCTGACGGGGATGCGCGAGCGGTCCGCTGCCCGGCTGCCCTGGCCATCCACCGTCCTCCTCGGTGCGATTGTCATGATCGGCACGTCCGTCGCCGCGCGCGGTCAGCTCGGTGAGCGCGCCCCGTTGGACCTCTTCGCCCGGGTGCTGCTCTTCATCGCCGTCGCCGTACTGCTGCTGCGCCACCGCCACCCCGTCCTGGTGGTCTTCGTCAGTGCGGCCGCGGCCATGGTCTATCTGGGCGCCGGGTATCCGTACGGCCCGGTTTTCCTGGCGGTCGCCGTCGGCTGCTTCAGCGCGGTTGTCGCGGGGCACCGGCGGGCGGCCTGGACGGCCGTGGGAATGGTGTGGCTGGGCCACCTGCTGATGGCGCACTGGCTCTACCGGTGGCTGCCGCCGAGCGGCGACTCGGCTGCGCCCTGGGGGCAGGAACTGGGCGTCGCTGCCTGGGTGGTGGCGATCGTCGCGGCAGCGGAGTTCGTACGCGTACGCCGCGAGCAGTGGGCCGCCCAGCGTGCCCAACGGGAGGCCGCCGAGAAGCGACGGGCCGACGAGGAGCGGCTCCGGATGGCCCGGGAGCTCCATGACGTGCTCGCCCACAGCATCTCCGTCATCAATGTCCAGGCAGGCGTCGGACTCGCGCTCCTCGACTCCGACCCGGAACTGGCCCGCAGCGCCCTCACCACGATCAAGGCGGCCAGCAAGGAGGCGCTCGGCGAGGTCCGTCAGGTCCTCGACACGCTCCGTACTCCTGGAGACGCCCCCAGGGCCCCGGCCCCCGGGCTCGACCGGCTGCCCGAGCTGGTCGACCAGGCGGCGAGCGCCGGACTGTCCGTCACGGTGGAGACCGAGGGCGTACGCGGCGTCGTCCCGCCCGGTACGGATCTGGCCGCCTTCCGGATAGTGCAGGAGGCGTTGACGAACGTGGTCCGGCATTCGGGCTCGCGGACCGCACGGGTCCGGATCGGTTACGGGACCGGCCGCGTACGGCTCCGTATCGACGACGACGGCCCCGTCACCGGCAGCGAGGCGGGCGGCAGTGGCAACGGGCTGGCCGGCATGCGGGAGCGGGCCGCCGCGCTGGGCGGCACGATCGAGGCGGGACCCCGGGCCGACGGCGGCTTCCGGGTGCGGGCCGAGCTTCCCCTGTACTCGGCATCGAGCGTGGACTCCGCGTCGGCCATGGACACTGTGCAGCACACAACGGAGGAGAGAGCGTGATCCGCGTACTGCTCGCCGATGACCAGCTGCTGGTCCGCGCAGGATTCCGAGCTCTGCTGGACGCCCAGCCGGACATCGAGGTGGCGGGGGAGGCCGCCAACGGGGCGGAAGCCGTGCGTCTGGTGCGCGAACTGCGCCCGGATACCGTGCTGATGGACATTCGCATGCCGCATCTCGACGGTCTCGTCGCGACCCGCACCATCACCGGCGACCCCGAGCTGAACGACGTCAAGGTGGTCATGCTCACCACCTTCGAGCTCGACGAGTACGTCTTCGAGGCGATCCGGTCCGGCGCCTCCGGTTTTCTGGTCAAGGACACCGAACCGGAGGAACTTCTGCGGGCGGTACGGGCCGTGGTGGCCGGTGACGCCCTGCTCTCGCCCGGGGTGACGCGCCGCCTGATCGCCGAGTTCGCGGCCCGTTCCAAGGAGCCCGCGGCTGACGTCGGCCTGGGCGAACTGACCGAACGGGAAAGGGAAGTGATGGCACTGGTCGGCATCGGTCTGTCCAACGAGGAGATCGCCCGCCGGCTGGTCGTCAGCCCGCTCACCGCCAAGACCCATGTCAGCCGTGCCATGGTGAAGCTGGGCGCACGCGATCGGGCCCAACTGGTCGTACTCGCCTATGAGTCGGGCCTCGTGCGTCCCGGCTGGCTCGGCTGAGACGGAGCCTGCGGGCGGAGAGCTCCCATCGGGCGACCGCGCCCCCGGCGGGGGAATCCCCACAACACATCGACGAGGCGGGCGACGAAGACGACGGCCGAGACGACGGCCCCGCTCAGGAGCACCACTCGCTCCGCCGTGCGCGGCAGATCCAGGAAGACGGTGGGCGCGGCGACGGCGATGAACGCGGCCACGGCCAGAACAGCGCCGCTGACCAGGGCGAAGACGATCTCGATGGTCATCGCGTCCCGGTCTTCCTGACTTCGTCGTCCCATGTCCGAAGTGTCACAGGGGCGGTGGGCTGCGGGCAAGGATGCCTCGCCGCCCACCGCCCCTTTCCCCCGCGCCGGTTGGTCATCGGGGCAGTGGACCGGCCGGTCAGCCCCGGACCGCCACCTTCTCGGCGGCCGCCGCCTCCGCGGCCGCCCGGTCGCCGGCGGACGACGCGACCAGCACGGTGTGCTGAGCGGGCCGGCCGCGGCGCAGGCCGGTCAAGGTGATCAGCAGTCCGATGAACGCGATCACCGTCACCACCAGCAGGCCGGGACGGTAGCTGTCGAGAACCGCCTGCGGGGAGCCGTCGCCGCTGCCATGCGCCGTGATCACCGCGGTGACGACGGCCAGGAGGACTGCCCCGCCGACCTGGATCGAGGTGTTCAGCAGACCGGAGACCATGCCCTGCTCCTCGTCGTCCACTCCGTTGGTGGCCTGGATGTTGAGCGACGGGAAGGTCAGCGCGCACGCCGCCCCGAGCAGCAGCATGGACGGCAGGATGACCGCCGCGTACGACGGAGTGAGGGTGATCCGCAGGAAGAGTGCGTAGCCGACGACGAGGAAGGTGAAGCCGGCGGCGATCACGCGCGGCGTCCCGAACCGGTCCACCACAGCGCCGATCTTCGTCGACGACAGTGCGACCAGCACACCGGCGGGCAGGAAGGCCAGCGCGGTCTCCAGCGCGGACCAGCCGAGGAGCGACTGCATGTACTGGGTGACCAGGAATTGGAAGCCGACATAGCTGCCGAAGAACGCTGCGGCGCCGAGCTGGGCCCTGACCTGGCTGCCGGACCGGAGCACGCCGAGCCGGATCAGCGGGTTCGCGGTACGCCGTTCGATGGTGACGAAGACGGAGAGCAGGACGGCGACGGCGAGGAACGAAAGCAGCGTGCGGGCGGACGCCCAGCCGGCCTCAGGGGCCTGCACGACGGTGAATACCACCAGGAGCATGGAGGCCGTGCCGGTGACGGCGCCCGGGAGGTCGTACCCGCGGCGGGTGTTCTCACGGTCGCTGTGCGGGATCAGCTTCAGGCCCGCGACCAGGGCGAGCAGTGCGATGGGGGCGGGCAGCAGCATGGTCCAGCGCCAGGACAGCTGGGTGAGGAGTCCCGACAGCACCAGGCCCATGGAGAAGCCGGTGGCCGCGCAGGTGGTGTAGATGGACAGGGCGCGGTTGCGCTGCGGCCCCTCCTTGAACGTCGTGGTGATGATGGAGAGCCCGGCCGGTGCGGTGAATGCGGCGCTCAGACCCTTGATGAAGCGGCTGGTGATCAGGAGTGGTCCGGAGTCGACGAACCCGCCGAGCAGCGAGGCGAGGGCGAAGACGCCAAGGGCGATCAGGAAGACCTGGCGCCTGCCGAGGAGGTCGGCCGCACGTCCACCGAGGAGCAGCAGTCCGCCGTAGCCGAGGATGTAGCCGCTGACGACCCACTGCAGGGTCGAGGTGGTCAGACCGAGATCGTCGGCGATGGACGGCAGAGCGACGCCGACCATGGAGACGTCGAGCGCGTCCAGGAACATCGCGGCGCAGAGCACGAGCAGGGTGCCCCACAGCCGCGGGCTCCAACGCTCATGGGAATCAGGGACGTTGAGCGGAGTGGTCATGATGAGGAGAGTACATGCGTATGCATTGAATGCAAGTGCATTTAATTCCGATGCAACAATTGGCCTCTTCTCTGCTAACGTGCGGACATGGCCGCGAACAAGCCCGAGCACGTGCTCGTCGACGAATGGCGGGACATCCTTGCGCTGCACGCCAGGACGTTGTGCGAACTCGATCGCGAGCTGCATCGGTACGGCCTCGGCGCCAGTGACTTCGAGGTGCTCGACGTCCTCGCGGAGGGTGCGTCGGAGGACGGCGGCGCCGCCTTTCGCGTACAGGAGCTGGCGTCCCGGGTCCATCTCAGCCAGAGTGCACTCTCGCGCCTGGTCGCGCGGCTGGAGAAGGACGATCTCGTCTGCCGCGGGATGTGCAGCGAGGACCGCCGCGGCGTCCGGGTCGAGCTGACGGCCAAGGGTCGGGCGCGCCATGCCGAGGTGAAGCCGTTGCAGCGTTCGGTGCTCGCCCGGATGCTGAACGGCGCGACCGGCTGAGTGGGGTGCGGACCACGGCGGAGGTGGTCCGCACCTGCCGGTACGCCGGTCAGGACCAGGTGATCCCCGAGGTTTCCCGCCACAGGCGTGCGAGCCCCCGGTCGCCGGATACCGTGACCGCCGTGAGCGGCCGCCGGTTCCAGAGCGTGAGATAGAGCTCCTCGGCCGTTCCGCTCAACTCGCAGTCCGCACACTCCTCTTCGGATCCTGCCCCCGTGGTGCGGACGGCCTGCGGCGGCTCAGCCGAGAGTCGCACGGTCCACGCGGCGTCCGTGTCCGTGGCGTGCACCCGCAGCGTACGCGAGACATCGGTGCGCACCCGCCTCTTCGGGCGGGCGTGGAACCCGCGCAGCAGCTCGTCGATCCCGTCCAGCGCAAGACCGGCCGCCACCGGTGACAGGGGACCGCGGCGCGGACTCGGCGTCCGCCCGGTGAATCGTCGTCTTGTGCGAACGGGACCCGCCTGAGTACACCTGCTCAATCGGGCATCAGTACGTGAGACGTGCGTACGTCGATCAGGTGCGGGTCACCGCATGGCGAGCCGCATGGCCCAGCACGGACGCCGCGGCCGCCAGCACCGCCACCGTCGTCAGAGCGACGGGCAGCGAGAGCCAGTCGGCCAGGAACCCGATCGCGGGCGGCCCCAGCAGCATCCCGCCGTAGCCGATCGTCGACGCGACGGCCACTCCGCTCGGACCGGCCAGCTCGCCGGCCCGGCCGACGGCGACGGGAAAGATGTTGGCCAGCCCGAGACCGGCGACGGCGAAGCCGAGCAGGGCGAGCCAGGTGGTCGGGGCGAGCGAGCCGAGGAGCATGCCGGCCGCACCGGTGGCGCCGCCTGTGACGAGCGTGCGGGTCTGCCCGAGTCGTTCCAGCAGCGCGGTGCCGGTGAGCCGGCCCGCGGTCATGGCCAGGGCGAACAGGGAGTATCCGGCGGCGGCGATGCCCGGGCGGGCGTGCAGGTCCTGTTCCAGGTGGAGCGCGCTCCAGTCGGCCAGTGCGCCTTCCCCGTACGCGGTGCAGAGCGCGATCACACCGAACAGCAGCACCGCGTTGCGGGCGCGCCCGGTCATCCGGCGCGGCTGCTCGCTGAGCTCGGCCACGGATACGGTTCGGGGCGCCCGGTGCCGCAGCAGAGTCGGTCCGGCGGCGGCGGTGACGAGCAGTCCGACCCCGGTGAGGACGCAGAGATGGGTGGCGGGGGAGAGCCCGCCGGCGACCATTCCGCCGAGGCCGGCGCCGAGCATGCCGCCGAGGCTGAACGCGGCGTGGAAGCTCGGCATCACGGGGCGCCGCAGACTGGCGACGAGATCCACCGCGGCGCTGTTCAGCGCCACGTTCATCGCACCGTACGCCGCACCGAAGACCAGCAGCGCCGAACCGAGCGCGAGCGCCGAATGCGTCTGCGCGGGCAGGGCGATGGCGAGTGAGAGGAGCACTCCGCAGACCACGGTCACGTGGTGGCTGCCGAACCGTCGGCAGAGCCCGCCGGCGAGCATCATGGTGATGACCGCCCCGGCGGAGACGCCGAGCAGTGCGAGGCCGAGGGCGGAGGCGGAGGCGCCCGTCTGGTGCTTGATGGCCGGGATGCGGACCACCCAGCCGGCGAAGAGGAAACCGTCGAGGGCGAAGAACACGGTCAGTGCGGTACGGAGGCGGGCCGACGTGGGTGGGGCGGTGTCTCCGCAGGGTCCCCCCGGTAGGGCCGTCCGCAGTTTGTTTAGTTGCGGCACAAACTCAGCATAGGGGCCCACGGACAACAGACGCAAGACGGTCTCCTGCCGGAGCATTCAGCGGCATCCGGCCCGGTGGTGCAGGTCGGTCTCCGTGACCGGAAACCGGCAGAAGTCCGCCGCCAGTGCGTCGGCAGCGGCTCCGGATCGTGGGAGACTCGGCCCCATGAACGGCAAGGCGACCACCACCCGGACGAAGTTGGAGAGGGGCCGGAGCGCGCTCGGACCCGCGCTGGAGCTGGTCCACACCGGACGCGCGCCCACCCGCGCCGTGCTCACCTCCGAGCTCGGCGTCACCCGTGCGACCGCCGGCGCGGTCGCCGCGGAGCTGGCGGCGCTCGGCCTCATCCGCGTCGACTCCAGCCCCGGTTCCGCAGCCGGCTCACAGGGCCGCCCCTCGCACCGGCTGGCCGTCCGGGAGTCCGGTCCGGTCGCCGTCGCCGCGCAGGTGCATGCCGACGGGTTCCGCGCCGCGCTGGTCGGGCTCGGCGGGCGGCTCGTCGCCACCGCCCCCGGCTGTGTCACGGTCACATCGGACCCGGCGCAGGTCGTGGGCGAAGTCGTCGACGCATGTGCCCAGTTGCTGCGCGACAGCGGACTACGCTGCGTCGGCGCGGGACTCGCCGTCCCCTCCGCCGTTGCCGAGCCGGAGGGCACCGCGCTCAACCCGCTGCACATCGCCTGGCCGGCAGGCGCCCCGGTCCGCGAGATCTTCGCCACGTGTGTACGGGAAGCGGGCATCCCCGGCCCCGCGTTCACCGGCAACGATGTCAACCTCGCCGCGCTCGCCGAACACCGGCACGGCGCCGGCCGCGGGGCCCAGCACCTGCTCTGCGTGGCGACGGGTCACCGTGGCGTCGGCGGTGCCCTTGTCCTCGACGGCCGTCTGCACGCAGGCAGTTCGGGTCTGGCCCTGGAGGTCGGCCATCTCACCGTGAACCCGGAAGGGCGTCCCTGCCACTGCGGCGGGCGCGGCTGCCTCGACGTCGAAACCGATCCGCTCGCCTTCCTGACCGCCGCCCGCCGGGAACCGGGCCCCGAGGAATCCCTGCTCAAGCAGGCGAGCGACCTGCTGCGTACGGAGTACGAGGACGCGGCGGTACGGAACGCGGCCGAGGAACTCATCGACCGGCTCGGCCTCGGCCTGGCCGGGCTGGTCAACATCCTCAACCCGGACCGCATCATCCTCGGCGGGCTGCACCGTGCACTGCTCGACGCGGACCCGGAGCGACTGCGCGCGGTGGTCGCCGACCGCAGCCTCTGGGGGCGCAGCGGCAGCGTGCCGATCCTGCCCTGCACTCTCGACCACAACAGCCTCGTGGGCGCGGCGGAACTGGCTTGGCAGCCCGTCCTCGACGATCCGCTGGCCGCACTTGCCTGAACCGGCGGGTGAGGTCCGGCGCCGCTACCGCGTTGCCTCCGGGACGAGAGCGAAGGCCTCGATCTCCAGCAGCAGTTCGGGGCGGAACAGCGCAGCGACCTGGACGGCGGAGCTTGCGGGCAGGCGTTCGGGGGCGATGTACGCGTCACGTGCTGTGCGGACGGCGGGCAGATGGGCGATGTCGGTCACGTAATAGGTGAGTTTGACGATGTCGTCGAAGGACGCACCGGCGGCCGCCAGGCAACGACGCAGGTTCTCGAACACCTGCCGTGCCTGCGCAGCGGCATCACCCGCTCCCACGACGTCGCCGTTCGCGTCGAGAGCCACCTGCCCGGAGACGGCGACGAGCCGGCCGGAGCCGGTGACGACGTGGGTGTACCCGACTCCCGGCGTGACGCCCTCCGGGTCCGTGATGTGTGTGAGATGCGTGTTGTCCATGGTGGCATCCTCACCCGCAGGGGAGCGTTGGCACCAGCGCATATGTGTCGGGATCAGAGGCGGCCCACGCGGTACACGTCCCGCGCACGGACGTTGAGAGCGGTGGCGGCCACGATGACAGCGGCGCAGACCCGAAGCACCGGCCTGCCGGCCCGGACGTGCGCTGTCTCGGACTGCGCCCCGTCACTGCGAACTGCGCCACGGTGAGCGGCCCGCCCCCCGGTGGATGCGGGGGACGGGCCAGTTGTCAGCAAGGAGGTTCGATCTCACAGCACTTGAGGTTGGGGGCTGGGGATGGAGCTCCGCGGCGGGGCGTGTGTCACGCCTTGCTGTTGTAGTAGGTGACGTCCCAGTGGCTCCCCTCCCGTGCGTAGACGTTGCCGGCGGGGGACTTGTACTGGGCTGCGCCGTCGCCGCGCTTTCCCGCCTTCTTGAACGTCCGGGTGATGTAGGTATCGACGCAGGGGTACTGGGTGGAGACGTCGACCTTGTAGCCGTTGCGGTGGCTGTAGGTGCCGGAGGCGTGGCCCTTCTCGGTGCCGCCGGTGATGACCACCGTGCAGTTGCTGGCCTTCTTGAAGGCGATGACTCCCGAGATCGTCGCCTTGTTGATGTTGGTGAAGGACGTGCACGAATTCCGGTTCCAGTCGGAACAGCCGCCACTGGAGGTCGACGGGATGCCCGCCTTCTTGAGCTGGGCGGCAGCATCGGCATGCCGCGCGTACTTCGCCGGGGCGGCCTCTGCTGTGCCTGCGGCGAGCAGGAGGGATGCAAACACTGCCACTGCGGCGCGGGCGGACAGGCGTCCAGTGCTCCTCAAGACGTCACTCTCTTTCTGCGGTCGGCGGAGCGCTGCCCTGGTGGGCGAATTGCTCCGATGCCTGAGGATCATGCCCAGCAGAAAAGGCGCACCTTATCCCTCATAAAGGTGGAAATGGAATGCCGAAGTGGACGCCATCCGGTGCATCAAGGCTGGTGAATGGGCGGCACTGAATACCCATCGGCGACGCGACCTTCCCTCGGACCGGGTGAGCTCCCGGAACCCCCTGGCCGGGCATCAGTTCGCTGCTGGGCCGAACATGAAGGCCCATGCCGGATTCCCGGTCAGGATGGAGTCCGGTGACCGGCCGAGATGGCCGAGGATCACCCGAGCGGTGACACTCCCGAATCCCCTCGCAGCAGGTCCAGCACGTCGAGTGCGCCGGTGCCCAGTTCCTGGTGGACGGCGACCGGCGCGCCCGTACGGTGGTGCGCCTCGGCGGCCGCCTTCATGGTGAGGCGGGCGTGGGTGTCGATGCCGTGGAAGCGCCCGCGACCTTGATCGGGCCGGCCCGCGCATCTGTGGTGCCGATCCCCTGCGTCAGCTCCCTGACGAACAGGTCGGCGAGGTCGTCCCGGATCCTGTCGAGCAACTCCCCCGAGTGGCACGCCGCTTGCGCCGCCCGGCAGTTGCTGATGGTCCGTCACTAGCCCTCGACCAACTGGAGGGCCCTATGGTCAGCGGCCATGGCATCACTGGGCACCACGGAATCCGTTGTCTCCTCTCCCTCCCGGTCAGCTCTCCCTCGGTCGTATCTGTTCTGGCTCGCGGGGACCCGAGCCTCTCTGGTCGGTGACGCAGCCCTCTACTTTGCTCTCGGCTGGGCGGCCAGTGCCCACGGCGGTCAGATGGCCGCGCTGGTGCTGACCGCGATCACGCTGCCGCGGACCGTGCTCCTGTTGCTGGGCGGTGCAGTAGGTGACCGCTTCGGCGCCCGCCGCGTGATGGTCACCGGCGATGTGGCGATGCTCGCAGCTGTACTCGCCCTGGCCGTGGCGGCCCGGACCTGGGGGACGCCGCCATGGATGCTGCTCGGGTTCGCCGCTGTGGTCGGGACGGTCGATGCGTTCTATCTCCCCGCGACGGGATCCATGCCGCGCCGCCTGGTGAGCACGGAACAACTGCCCCGGGCGATGGCCCTTCGGCAGGCCGGCGGCCAGGTGGCCTCCCTGTTCGGGGCCCCGCTGGGGGCGGTGCTGGTGGCGATGGCGGGCCTGAGCGGGACGGCCCTGGTCGACGCGGGCACGTTCGCTGCCGTCCTGGCCGTCATGGTGTGGGTGCGCCCGACGGCCGAGGCGGAGCGGTCCCCTCGCGCGGAGAGCCTGCTTGCGGGGATCGTCGGCGGGGTGAAGCTCGCGGCGACGGATCCCGTCCTTCGACCCGCGCTGCTGCTGACGGCAGCGGCTGCGGCGGGGCTGCTGCCGGCGGTTGCCCTGCTCAGCCCGCTGCTGGCCCGTTCCAACGGCTGGGGGCCGGGATCGGCGGGCCTGGTCGCCGCAGGGCAGGGCGTCGGAATACTCCTGGCCGCGCTGCTGGCTGCCCGCCTGGGTCCTATGCGCCGGATCGGCATGGGCACGAGCTTGGGCCTGGCGCTCGCCGCGGTGGGACTTGCCGGACTCGCAATGGCTCCAGCGCCTGCCGCAGCCATTGCCGCGGCCGTGGTCGTCGGTGCGGGGTCGGGCATGTTCGCGTGTCACATGGGCCCGCTGGTCCTGGCCGGTGCCCCGGACACGCACGTGTCCCGGGTCCAGTCGCTGCTGACGCTCGTGCAGAGCTTGGCGCTGGTGGTGGCGAACAACGTGCTGGGCTGGCTCGCGAACGCGGCCGGTGCCAGGAGTGCGATCGTGCTGTGCGCTGTCCTCGGCTGCGTGGCCGGAGTCACCGGTTTGGCCTCGACATCACTGCGGGGTCTGCGTCGGGCCGGGTCATAGACCGGGCGTCGAGGACGACCGGGCCGGCGCTCGTACAGAACGTGCGGTTCGACCCGGTCGATGGTGAAGCCGTCCACGAAGCGGGCGTATCCGAGGGGATCGGCAAGGCCGTTCGTCCGCGCAATGGGAGCAGCCGCCGGACCGCCACGTACTCCCGCGGGGGTACGTGCACTGCCGCTGGCCGTACGACGACTCGGACCCGTTCCCGGGGCCAGGCTCGGATGCGTCGGCAGAACGCCGACCGAGAACTCCGAACCGAGGGAGCTGACCGAGATGAACACCCTGGCCTACTCCGGTGGACCCGGGCCGTGGATTTTCCTCTTCCCACTGGTCTGGGCAGCAATCGCCGTCACCGTCGTCACCGTGCTGCGCCGTACCGTGGGGCGAGGCGGCCGACGCGGCCCCTGGGGCCCCCGCGCCGCGCACAGCGGCCCCGCCGCCTTCGGTGAACAGTCGCCCATCACTCTGCTCGGCCGCCGCTTCGCCGCGGGCGAGATCGACGAGGACGAGTACTGGCGCCGGCTCTCCGTCCTGGACGAGCAGTTCGGCCTCACCGGCCGGCGAGGTGCGGCATGACCACGACCATCCGCACCGGGGCCGCCACCGCCGCCCGCGTCGTCGACGCCGTGAAGGTCTACGGTACGGGCGACACCGAGGTCACGGCCCTGGACAGGGTGAGCGTCGACTTCCCGGCCGGCCGCTTCACCGCGATCATGGGTCCCTCCGGCTCCGGAAAATCCACCCTGATGCACTGCGCCGCCGGACTTGACACACTCACCTCCGGTTCCGCCCTCATCGGCGACACGGACCTCAGCGCGCTCGACGACCGCAGTCTCACCCTGCTGCGCCGACAGCGCATCGGCTTCGTCTTCCAGGCCTTCAACCTCATCCCGACCCTCACCGTCGCCGAGAACATCACCCTCCCCATCGACCTCGCGGGGGAGCGCGGCGACCGGGAGTGGATCGACGCGCTCATCGACACCGTGGGATTGCGGGACCGGCTGCACCACCGGCCCAGCGAACTCTCCGGCGGCCAGCAGCAGCGGGTCGCCGTGGCCCGCGCCTTCGCGGGCAACCCCGACGTCGTCTTCGCCGACGAACCGACGGGCAACCTCGACTCCCGGGCCGGACAGGAGGTGCTGCGGCTCCTCGGCCGCACCGTTCGCCGGACCTCCCGTACGGTCGTCATGGTCACCCATGACCCGGTCGCCGCAGCCCACGCGGACGAGGTCGTCTTTCTCGCCGACGGGCGCCTCGTCGACCGCCTGCTGGACCCCACCGCGGAGCGCGTGTTCGACCGGCTCAAGGCCTTCGACCCGGCGCCGGGCGCCACGGCGGTATTGCCATGACCGGCGCTCGCGCCTCCGTGCGCCTCAGCGTCTCCTCGCTCCGCGCCCACAAGCGTCGTTTCGCAGGCATGTTCACCGCCGTTCTGCTCGGCGTCGCCTTCCTCGCGGGCACGCTCGTCATGGGGGACACCCTGCGCGCCGGCTTCGACACGATGTTCGCGAACGCCGCCGCCGGTACGGACGCGGTCGTCCGCAGTACGAATGTGGTGACCGTGCCCGGTGAAGGGCAAGGCACCCGGCAGCCGGTGAGCACCACCCTCCTGAAGAGGATCGCGCAGACGCGGGGCGTCGCCGCCGCGGCTCCCGACATCCAGGGCGCCGGGCAGCTGATCGGTGCCGACGGCAAGCCCATCGGCGGCCAGGGCCCGCCCACCGTCGCCGGCAACTGGATCCAGGACCCGGAGCTCAACCCTTACAAGCTCGCCGAGGGGCGGGCCCCGTCCCGGTCCGGCGAGGTCGTCATCAACCGGGGTACCGCCGCCAGGGGAGGGCTGAAGATCGGCGACACGACCGTACTGCGCACTCCCGACCCCGTCCGCGTCACCGTCGTCGGCCTGGCCACCTTCGGCGGTGAGGACGGCATGGGCCAGGTCACCTTCACCGGGATGACGCAGGCCGACGCCGAGAAGTACCTGACCCCGAAGCCCGGCGAGGCGTCGAGCATCCAGGTGCGCGCCGCCCCCGGCACCAGTCAGCAGGAACTCGTGGACGCGCTGACTCCCGTGCTGCCCGCCGACACACAGGCCATCACCGGGCAGGCCTCCGCCGCCGAGAACCAGAGCATGATCTCCGGTGCGTTCCTCAGCCTGTTCACCACGCTGCTGCTGGTGTTCTCCGGGATAGTCCTGCTGGTCGCCACCTTCTCCATCCACAACACGTTCGCGATCGTCGTCGCGCAGCGCACCCGGGAGAACGCCCTGCTGCGCGCCCTCGGCGCGTCCCGCCGTCAGATCCTCGGCTCGACCCTCGGCGAGGCAACCGCGGTCGGCGTGCTCGCCTCCGTCGCCGGACTGGCAGGGGGCATCGGGGTCGCCGCCGGACTGCAGGCGCTCTTCCCCGCCGTCGGCTTCCCGTTCCCCGACGGCGCGCTGGTGATCAGCGGGATCTCGCTGCTGCTTCCGCTTGCCGTCGGCGTACTCGTCTGTCTCGGCTCGGCCCTCCTGCCCGCCGTCCGCGCGGGACGCACCGCACCGCTCGCGGCCCTGCGCGAGACCGCCGTCGACGGCTCGGCGGCCTCCCGGACCCGCTCCGTCACCGGTGTCACGTTGCTGCTCGCGGCGGTCGGCGCCATCCTGACCGGCGTCCTTGCCCATCCGTCCGTCTGGCCGTCGGCCGCCGGGGCGGTCCTGGCGCTCGCCGCCTTCGTGGTGCTCGGCCCGGCCGCGTCCACATACGCCGTACGGATCCTTGGCGCTCCACTCGACCGGCTGCGCGGTGTCACCGGCGCACTGGCCAGGCGCAACGCGCTGCGCAGCCCCAAGCGGACCGCCGCCACCGCGACCGCGCTGATGATCGGCGTCGCGGTCGTCTCGCTCTTCACCGTCTTCGGCGCCTCGCTGAAGGCCACCATGAACCAGACCGTGGACCGCTCCTTCGCCGGTGATGTCGCCATCAGCGCACCCGCGTTCGGCGCCGGCGGCAGCGGTCTCAGCCCCGCGCTCGCGCCCGCCGTCGGCCGGTTGCCCGAAGTGTCCACCGCGGTCGGCCTCGGCAAGGGCGTTGCGGAGGTCGACGGTGCGGGACGTGCCCTGACCGTCACCGACCCTGCCGCGCTCGCCAGGGTCTTCGACCTCGGCCCGGTCCGCGGATCGATGAACGCACTGGGCGCGAACGGCATCGCCGTGTCCGAAGCGGAGGCAGCCGAGCGCGGTCTGCACACCGGCTCCACTGCCCGGCTCACCTTCGCCGACGGCAAGCAGCAGACCTTCACGGTCCGCGCGGTCTACGAACGGTCGGAACTGGCGGGCACCTACGTCATCACCCGGCAGGCCTGGGCGCCGCACCGCGCGCAGGACTCCGACAGGCTCATCGCTGTGTCGTTCAGGGACGGGGTGTCGACCGCCGGCGGAAAGGCGGCAGTCCAGAAGACCGCCGCGGCGTACGGCAGTCCGGACGTACAGACCCGCGGAGAGTACGCGCGGTCCTCGGCCGCCCCCATCGACATGATGCTCACGCTCGTCTACGCGCTGCTGGCACTCGCCGTACTGATCGCCCTGCTCGGCATCGCCAACACCCTCACCCTGGCCATCCATGAACGCGCCAGGGAACTGGGCCTGTTGCGGGCCGTCGGACAGACCAGGAGTCAGCTGCGGACCATGGTCCGCTGGGAATCCGTCCTGGTCGCCGCGTTCGGAACAGCAGGCGGTCTGTTGCTCGGCGGCTTCCTCGGCTGGGTGCTCGTGAAGGCTTCCGAAGGCGCGGGCGACACCCCGTTCGCCTTCGCGCTGCCGCCCACACGGCTGCTGGTGGTCGCCCTGGTGGGGATCACTGCCGGGGTCCTGGCCGGCTGGCGACCGGCTCGGCGTGCGGCGCGCCTGGACGTGCTCCGCGCCATCGCCGCCGACTGAACACAGACAGTGAGTGCCGTGACCGGCAGTGTTTGCCCCATGAAAAGCGTCGTCCGATGCGTGTGATCGCAAGGCGGCCGGATCAGCGGGCGTGCTGGGCGGCGCGACGGGGCACAGCTTGCCGGGAGGGGCACGAGGAGCGGGGCGCCCGCGAGCGCCCCGCTCCTCACTGTCTGTGTTCAGGGCCTGTCTTTCGGATCAGGCCCTGACCGACCACGGCGGACCGGGCGTCGGTGTGCGCCACGGCCTCCTGGGGGACGTGGTGGTCACGGCGCCGAACGGGCCGTCGGTCGTCGCCCCGTACAGCGAGTTCGGCGGCGGAGCCACCGCCGGAGCAGGAGCCGACAGCGTGAACCAGACGACCTTCCCGGCCCGGCCCCATGGCCGGAATCCCCAGCTCTCGCTGACCGCGGCGATCATCGCGAGTCCGCGCCCCGAGGTGCTGGAGGCGTCGGCCGCGCGTATGGTCGGCAGTCGCGGGTCGTGGTCGTGGACGGAGACCGTCAGACGTTCGAGCAGCAGCTCTATCTCGACGGTGCACGTCTTGTCCGGCTGTGCATGCCGGTGGACATTGGTCAGAAGCTCCGTGACGCCGAGCGCTGCCTGGTCGATCAGAGGGTCGAGATGCCAGTAGCGCAATTGCGCCGAGATGATTCTGCGGACCTGACCGATCCGCGACGGCAGGGCCTGGAGCTCCACCGTGCAGTGCCTGCTTGGCTCGCTGATCACGGCTGCGACTCCCCGAAATAGGTCCGGAAGAAGACGACGGAACGGAGTCGGCGGGTGGCCGTCTGCCGTTCCTGGTCCGGCGGGCTGGATCACAGTGTCACCGCCGGTAAACCATGAGTGACGCGACTCCAATGTCACTCAGGGGTCAGGGCTCCGCAACTCGCAGTGACCCGGTCGTGGCGCACCGTCAGCCCCGCCCGGCCGGCCCCGCTCCGCGTCCCGGCCGGCCGCCCGCGCTGCGCAGCGCCTCCAGGAAGCGGCGCGACGGCCCCGCACGGGCCGGTCCACGGTCGCGCTGCCCCATGGTCAGCCGATACCACGTCCCGTTGACCCGCGCCACCGTCGAGTCGACTCCGGCGAACCATGGCCTGCGCGCACGCACCGCCGCCGCCGGGGCGCTGTCGATCTCCCGCCCGTAACTGGTCAGCAGCGCCACCCGGCCGTCCTTGACGATCACTTGACCGGCCCTGGTGAGCGACCGGGCCCACCGCTCGATCCGTACCCCCGTCGCGCTGAACTCCGTTTCCTTCATGGCTGGTTCGCCCCCTTCGTCGTGCTTCTGACGGTCAGTCTGCCCGCACGGTCACGGGCGCACCAGGTCGCAGCGAAGCGGCATGTCGCGCATGCGCCACGGTGTGCCAGCCGTCCCGCTCCCCGGCACCAAGGCAGTGCTATGGATCCCCAAAGTCAAAGTTTGTGCAGGTGGGGGGCCTATCGTGGGATGCGGAGTCCGGGGGCCGGTGGCCCGCAAGTCCGGTCACGACGAGCAGGAGCGTGCTGATGAACACCAGTGAGCGCAGGCCCGACGGCGAAGTCGCGGCGACCGTCGACATCGACCGCACCGACCATGACTACAGGGACTGGCTGAAGGAGGCCGTCCGCAAGGTCCAGGCCGACGCCAACCGCTCCGCCGACACGCATCTGCTGCGCTTCCCGCTGCCCGAGGCCTGGGGGATCGATCTCTACCTGAAGGACGAGTCGACGCACCCCACGGGCAGCCTCAAGCACCGGCTGGCCCGCTCGCTCTTCCTCTACGGGCTCTGCAACGGCTGGATCCGGCCGGGCAGGCCGGTGATCGAGGCGTCCAGCGGTTCGACGGCCGTCTCGGAGGCGTACTTCGCGAAGCTGATCGGGGTGCCGTTCATCGCGGTGATGCCCCGCACCACCAGCTCCGAGAAGTGCCGGCTGATCGAATTCCACGGCGGTCGGTGCCACTTCGTCGACGACGCCCAGAAGCTGTACGAGGAGTCCGCCAGGCTCGCCGCCGACTCCGGGGGCCACTACATGGACCAGTTCACCTACGCCGAGCGGGCCACCGACTGGCGCGGCAACAACAACATCGCCGAGTCGATCTATCAGCAGTTGCGGCTGGAGCGCTATCCGGAGCCCACCTGGATCGTCGCCACCGCAGGGACGGGCGGCACCTCGGCGACCATCGCCCGCTATGTGCACTACATGCAGTACGACACCGGGATCTGTGTGCCCGACCCGGAGAACTCCTGTTTCTTCGACGGCTGGACCGACCACAACGCCCTCGCCACCAGCGACTGCGGTTCACGCATCGAAGGGATCGGCCGGCCCCGGATGGAACCCAGCTTCCTGCCCGGCGCCATCGACCGGATGATGAAGGTGCCGGACGCGGCCAGCATCGCCGCTGTGCGCGCGCTGGAGCAGGCCATCGGCCGCAAGGCAGGCGGCTCCACCGGCACCGGACTGTGGAGCGCGTTCAAACTCGTCGCCGAAATGCTGGACCAGGGCCGCACCGGCAGCATCGTCACACTGCTCTGCGACCCCGGAGACCGTTATCTCGACAAGTACTACTCCGACAACTGGCTCGCCGAACAGGGCCTGGACATCGCCCCGTACGCCGCGACGATCCGACACTTCCTGGCCACCGGCAACTGGCCCTGCTGAAGCCCGGCCGTCATCCCGACCCGATGCGCGAGGCCGTCGACGGCGACGCGGGGGAGTGACCCGGCCGCCCCGCTCTCAGACGGAGGCGGCGGCCAGCCGCTTGTCGAGATTGCGCACCGCGTCCCGGAACGCCCGGCCCAGGGCCGGGCGGCCCAGTCGCAGGACGAACCGGAACGCCGCGGGCCCGCCGGCGGCGAAGGTCCACTGCACGCGCGTCCCGGTTGCCGTGGGGGTGAGCCGCCACTCCTCCAACAGGGACCGCAGGGCAGGTGCGTTGGTGACGTCGACCCGGTACGCGTACCGCTCGCCGGGCTCCTCGTTCCGCCTCTCTCAGCGCACCGCGGACAGCGCCCCGCCCTTGCGCAGCCGGGCCTTCAGCTCCAACTGTGCGTCCTGCGGTGCCCGTACCGCCAGCGTCGTACCGCCCGCCGACCCGCGCACGCCGCCCGTCACCTCGATCCGGTTGACGGCCCGGCTGCCGGCCGCCAGCACGTACCACCGGCCGGACGGTGCCCTCCAGTGTGTGCCCGCCAGGACGTGCTGCCCGAACCGGCTGCACAGCGCCGTATCGGGCCGGTCGGCCACCACCGCACCAGGCGCGGTGAGCGATGCGGCGGGCTGCAGGAACTGAACCAGAACCCGGCCGGGCCCCTGCCAGGTGTCGGCCCGGGTGCACACCCAGTCCGCCGGTGTCCCGCCCTCCGGGAGAGGCTGCCGGGCAAAGGCCCAATTGTTGACCGCACGGACTCCGCTGCCCCGCAGCACCCGCAGCGAGCACACCGTACGTGCCCAGCTCAACAGGGCCGGACCACCCGTCGCCTCGCGCGGCCCGCGCGCCGACGCGCCCTTGCGGGGCAGCGGTGTGTACGTGAGATGGACCGGAGCGAGATCGCCCAGATCGGTGAGGAGGAATGAGTGGTTGTGGGCGATGCGCTCCGAGGAGCGCAGCTGCATCACCGGCCAGGAGCCACAACTGCGGCCCGGCGAGGGGCGCGATACGGGTGCGGTGACACCGTCGCGGCCCACTTTCAGCGACCGCGCCGGAGCGTTCGGCGCCAGCAGGTCGCGCGTGGTGGTCTCCGAGACCCACGGGGCGAGCAGGAACCGGGCCCTGTCCCGCCTGCGGCTGATGACGACGGCCGCCCCCGTCGTCACGTCCGCGTCATCGGTCCGGGCGAAGTCGAGCGAGACCGCCCCGGCTCCGGTCAGCGGCTCCGCGTAACGCACCACGCGCACGCCGCCGTCGTGGAACAGCACCACGGCCGCACCGTCCACCTCGCCCGCGTACAGCAGCCGGGGCGGCTGGGCGGGCGGTACGGAGAGCGTCCCGGGCGACGTGGAGACGTGGACGCTGCGCGGCGTGCGCCCCCAGGTACGCAGCGCCCGGCCGAGCAGATCCCGCTCCTGGGTACGGTCGCCGCGGGCCGGCCACGCGGTGAAGTCGACGCGCGAGGTGTCCGCCCATTCCGTGGCAGCCGTACGCAGCAGCGCTGCCGGATCGACGGCGACGGATCCGGCCCGCGCGGGGCCGCCCGGACCGTTCTCCGCGGCCAGGACGACCAGACCGCCCGCCATCACGCACAGCGCGGCAGCGGAGGCCACCGCCCGCAGCCGGTGTCTGCGCCGCAACAGATCGCTGGGGCGGGTCTGGAGCGTGCACGGGTCGAACTCGGCGGACCGCAGCAGCGATTCGGTCCGCGGCCGGTCGGCGGACTCCAGCCGTCCGGCCGCACGTACCGCGCCCGCCGCATCGCTCGCCCCCGCCCGGGCGAGCAGAACCGTCGCCTCGAGGTCGGTCAGTTCCTCCAGCAGCCGCAGCGTGAACGCCGCCCGCACGGCAGCGGACACCGTGGACAGTGTCCGGCCCAGGGCCAGTTCCTCCGCGCCACCGGCGCGCGGGAAGAGCCGCAGCCCCCGGACGAAGGGGAGCGCGGGGCGCAGCGAGGCCGGTGCCGGGATCCGCGCGGGCCACCAGCGGGGCCGCCGCTCGTACGCCAGCGCGGTACGCAGCACCCGCAGCCGCACCCAGGCGTATGCGGAGGTGGCGCCGTGCGCCGCGGCGGGTTTCCTCGGGGACGGTACGCTCCGCCCCTGTGCCGGGACCCGGGTCCGGAGCGGTTCGGGAGGTCCCGCGATGGCGGTGCGCCGGCCGGGCAGGGCGCGCTGGACGGCCGCATGGGCGGCGAGGACCCGTCGGTGCCGGCCGAGCGACGGCGGCAGAACGAGGTAGGCGAGCCGGACGAGACGCGGGTAGTGTTCCACGAGCGCGGCTTCGGCCTGCTGGACGCCGGGGCGTTCGCTGCCGCGGGTGGAGCGCTGCCGGGATGGGTGGATCGGCATGGGATCGGTGCCTTCTGAGCCGTTGGCGATAACCGTCGTACCGACAAACGAGTCGATCGTGTGACGGTCACATCGGGCGCAGTTCCAATGGCGCGGCTGCCTGGCTGTCACGTCGGCTGCACGGCCGGGGCGGCAGCCGCGTACCGCGGGAGTCACAGCCTCCCCAATCCCCGTCGTGGGGGGGGGCGTTACGGCCGCACCGTGACGTCGAGCAGACCGTCCAGCACCCGGCCGAACAGCCGGCGGCCCGTTGCCGCGATCAGCGGATCGCCCCATTGCGGCAGCAGCCGGATACGGAGTTCCTCCACCCACACGACATGGGACCCGGACTCCGTCGGATACACATCGATCGACGCCCGGCCCAGCACCACCGAACCACGCTTCTCCAGCCGGCAGAGCCCGGCTCGCCCGGTCACCGGCGGCATCCAGCGCACCACTTCCATCGGATCGTCGAACGCCAGCGGGCCCACACCCGTGCGAGCCACGAAGACGGTCCCGATCCTTGTGGGCAGTCCGGTCGGGACGGTGATCCGGGTCAGCGGGACGTGTGCGCAGTGCCGTTCCCAGTCGGTCACCCGGCGCCAGGACTCGGCGGCGGGGAGGGAGGTGAATCGTTCGATCCGGAATACGGCCACAGCAGGATCCTAGTGCCGTGACCGGCGGTGTTTGCCCTGTGAGGGCAGTGTTTGCCCTATGAGGAGCGTCGTCCGGTGCGTGCGATCGCAAGGCGGCCGGACGTCCTGGGGTGGGGTCTCCCTGCTCGAACGAAGCTGAGAGCTTGGGGAAGGAGCTGCCAGGGCCCCAGGCCGACGCGTCGAGCGGGCGTGCTGGACGACGCGACGGGGCAAAGCTTGCCGGGAGGGGAACTGGAACGTCCCGGCCACGGCGCGAGCCGAGCGGAACCTCTGGCTTGTCCTCGGGATCCCCGTTTCCTCAGCCCTCGGAGAGGTCGCCGGCCGCGGTCTCGCCCGCCACCACCAGGCCCGGCAGATGTTCCTCGATCTCCTCGCGGGCGCCCGCGGACAGACCGGAATCCGTGATGAAGGTGTCCACCTGCTCCAGCGTCGCGAACGAACTCAGGCCCACCGTGCCCCACTTGGTGTGATCGGCGACCACCACCACCCGCCGCGCCGACTGCACGAAGCGCCGATTGGTCTCCGCCTCCGCCAGATTCGGTGTCGAGAGCCCGGCCTCGACCGAGATGCCGTGCACCCCGAGGAACAGCACATCGAAGTGGAGCGAACCGATCGCCTGATCGGCGACCGGGCCGACCAGAGAGTCGGACGGAGTCCGTACCCCACCGGTCAGCACCACCGTGGCGGCCCCGGCCCGCGGGCCGCCCGTCGACCGCTGCGCGGCATGGAACACTTCGGCGACCCGCACCGAGTTCGTCACCACCGTCAACTCCGGTACGTCCAGCAGATGCTGGGCCAGCGCATAGGTCGTCGTGCCACCGGAGAGCGCGATCGCGCTGCCGGGAACGGCCATCGCCGCGGCGGCCCGCGCGATGTCCTCCTTGGCGGTCAGCTCCAGCGTCGACTTGGCCTCGAAGCCGGGCTCGTGCGTACTCGCCTCGACGACTGGCACAGCGCCGCCGTGCACCTTCTCGATGACACCCTGACGGGCCAGTGCGTCCAGGTCCCGGCGCACGGTCATGTCGGAGACGCTCAGCTTGCGGGTCAGCTCATTGACCCTGACCCCGCCGCGCCGGCGCACCTCGTCGAGGATCAGTGCACGCCGCTGCTCCGCGAGGAGATTCTGATTCTCACTCAACGCCGGGTCCGGTCCTTCCCTCGGTTTTCCGTACAGCAGCCCGTCGGCTCAACAATCTGTCGGACGGGCTCATCCTGCCACGCAGCTTCGTCCGGCGCTGCACCGGGGAGATTTGTGATCCGGGTACCGGCGCGGCCCGTGTTCCGGGATTCTGGTGACTACGCATCAGTACGCGGGCCGGAACGCCGCGACAGCAAGAGAGCGAGTCATCCACGTGCCCCCTGTCACCGAGGCCCCGCACAGCACGGGGGCCGCGCTGGAACTCCTGGTCCATGGCGTCGGTGGAGCCACCCCCCAGTCGATGCTGGGGGATCCGCGTGTCGCCCGGGTCACCGGCGATGCGACGGCTGCCATATTCCGGCGCTCAGGGGACGTCGACGCCGAGCAGCACCCGGAGCGGTACCGGGACCGGCCCATCGAGGAGGCGTATTGCTGGTCCAATCTCACCTCCGGCAATGGCTCGCGCGCGCTGTGGCTGCTGCTGCTCCCCTTCATGGTCGTCAACCTGGCCCACTGGATGCGGCCCACGGCCAAACGTCGCACCCGCGCGGTCCGGCTGTACGGCGTGCTCGTGCGCCTCGTCGCCCTCAGCCTGACCGTCCTGCTGACGGCTGCGGCGTGCGAGGTCGCGCTGGATCTGGTGGCCTGGCAGTGCGCGGGTGTACCGGAGTGCTCGAATCAACGGTCCTGGCTCGGCTTCCTGTCGACGGCGCAGGACGGCTGGTGGTCGCAGCCGGGACGGCGGCTCGCACTGGCGGCTCTGGTGCCCACGGTGCTGGTGGGGCTGCTCTGGTTCCTCTCCAACCGGACCTGGAGCGCCTACGAGTCGCAGCGCCCGCTCACCGGCGCGGAACCGGACGACGACGCCCTCGACAACGGGACCGCCACCCCCGCCACCGAGGGCCCTGACGCCGGAACCTCCGCCGCCGGAACCCCCGTCGGTCGCCCGGCCCTCGGCCGCCCCGGCTTCTGGTACGGCCGGCGGCTCGTCGCCCGGTTGCGGGCCGCGCACACCGCTGCCGGGTTCCTGACCGTGGCGGCTTCCGTCGCGGGTGCCGCGGCCCGTCACGACCGTGCCGTCACCGGCCCCGTACCCGAGTTCCTGGGGCAGCTGATCGAGGCGATGCTCGCGCTGGGGACGCTTGTTGTGCTCTGGGTGGTCTGCAGCCGCGGTCGCAGCGAGCGGCGGCTCGACAACCGGCTCGACGGCGCCGTCATCACCTGGCTGCCCGGCACCGCCCTCGCCCTGCTCGTCGTCACCGCGGTGTACGCGGCCTGGTCCCGCCCCGGCTGGGTCTCCGCGGGCACGCTCCCCGGAGACGTCACCTTCCGCGTCCTCACCGTCGGCCAGGGCCTGCTCGTGGTCGCCCTCGCGGCGGTCGCGCTCGGCCTGTACCGCCGGACGCCCGAGCCCCGTACGGTCATGTACGGACTGGCCGGCCCCGCGGTCGCGATGCTCGCCTGCGCCCTCGGCGGCGTCATGTCCGGCGGGGTCGCCCAGCGCGTTGCCGACTGGCTCGACGGACCGGGCACTCCCGGCATGGGCCGGAGCTCCCTCATCGACGGGCCGCCGGTACTGCTGAGCTGGCAGGCCTCGGTCATCCCGGTACTCCTGGCCCTGCTGCTGATTCCCGCCGTCGTGCTGGGCGTACGCACCTGGCTCGCCGCCCGCGCCATGGAATCCGAGGTCAACAAGGAGTACGGGGAGAAGCGGCCGGACGCCGCCCGTACCCGGCAGATCGCCAGGACCCGGGCCCTGGCTGCGCTCACCGACTCCGCGCCGTGGCTCCTCGGGCTGGTCTCCGGCGCCACCCTGCTGCTCGGCGCGGGAGCGGTCGCCGGGGCGTGGGTGAGCGGGGAGGTGCCGGGGCTGGCCCTGGACGGTGCCGGCCCGTTCATCGAGTCGGTCGCGGAAGCCGCCCAGTCGACCGGCTCCTGGATGATCGGCTTCGGCTTCATCGTCTTTGTGACCTGCGGTCGGCGCGCCTACCGGGACGCCTCCACCCGGCGCACCATCGGCATCCTGTGGGACGTCGGCACGTTCTGGCCGCGCGCCGCCCACCCCTTCGCGCCCCCCTGCTACGCCGAGCGCGCCGTCCCCGACCTGGCCTCGCGGATGGCCGGCTGGACCGGCCGCACCCGCGGCAGGCTCGTCATCTCCGGGCACTCCCAGGGCAGCGTCCTCGCGGCGTCCGCCGTCTGGCAGCTGCCGGCCGGGGCCCGGAAACGGGTCGCGCTGCTCACCTACGGTTCGCCGATCGAGCGGCTGTACGGGCGCTGGTTCCCGGCCTACTTCGGTCCCGGACCCTTGCATGGACTGCATCGGTCCGTGCACTGCTGGCGCAACCTGTGGCGTGCCACCGACCCGATCGGTGGCCGGGTCCGGCTCGACGTGGGTGCCGGTCCCGAAGTGGACCGGGGGCCTCTGCGGGACCCGCTGGTCTACGGGCGTACGCCGGAGCATCCGCTGCCGGAACCGGTGCTGGGCCACTCGGACTACCAGGCCGACCCGGTCTTCGCCGAGGAACGGGCGGCGCTGCTCGTCCGGCTCGGGCCGGTGCTGCCCCGCCAGGCCGACGGGGGCTCCGGGGAGACTCAGGGGAGTTCCGGCAGGTCCTCCGGGTAGAGCAGGGTGAGGTCGTCCGTGCTCGGCTCGGCGAGCTGGGCGACCCGGCCGGCATGCCGCTCGACCATTGCCTCGAAGGTCTGGCGGGCGGTCCGGCCGTTGCCGAACGCCGGGCCCTTGGGCAGCTCGGTGAAGTACTTCAGCAGCACCTCTCCGGTGCCCTCGGCGAGGCTGTACTCGTGCTCCTCGGCCTGCTGTTCGACGATCCGCAGCAGTTCGGCGGGCTCGTAGTCGCTGAAGGTGATGGTCCGTGAGAAACGGGATGCCACGCCGGGGTTGACGGTGAGGAACCGCTCCATCTCGTGGGTGTAACCGGCGACGATCACGACCACCGCGTCCCGGTGGTCCTCCATCAGTTTCACGAGCGTGTCGATCGCCTCCCGGCCGAAGTCCCGGCCGGAGTCCTCGGGCGACAGCGCGTACGCCTCGTCGACGAACAGCACGCCGCCGCGCGCCCGCTCGAACGCCTCCTGGGTACGGATGGCGGTCGAGCCGATGTGCTCGCCGACCAGATCGACCCGGGACACCTCGACGAGATGCCCCCGCTCCAGCACCCCGAGCGAGGCCAGGATCTCGCCGTACAGGCGGGCCACGGTCGTCTTGCCGGTGCCGGGGGAGCCGGTGAAGACGAGATGGCGTCGCACCGACGCGGCCTTCAGCCCCGCCTCCAAGCGGCGCCGGCCCACCTCGAGCATGTCGGTGAGTGCACGTACCTCGCGCTTGACGCTGTCCAGGCCGACCAGCGCGTCCAGTTCACCGAGAACGGCGCCCGAGGTACGTACCGGCTCGGCGGGTGCCTCGACGGCGGCGGGCACGGCCGGGCGCTGCGCGGGCACCGCACCGAGCAGCCCGGGGGCCGACTGGTTGGCCGTCAGCACCGTGGGCGGCGGGGGAGTGGCGGTGCGCAGTGCGCTCTCATCGCTGGTGCAGTCCTCGACGACCGGGCCCGTCCCCTGCCCGTCGCCGTGCGAGCCGCCCTCTGCGAACTCGTAGCCACCGCGCGCGCACCGCTCGGCACGGCACCGGGTCAGCGTCGTACGACAGCCGTCCATCACATGGAAGCCGTACCCGTCACTGCCGGTGACCCGGCAGCTGTCGAAGGTGCCGCGTCCCTCGGCGGAGACGTAGAAACCGGCCTCGGCGGGCGAGGTGACCGTGCAGCGCTCGATGGTCGGGTCGGCGCCCTTGGTGACGATGACCCCGGTCTGTGCCGTGTCGATGGTGCAGTTGTTCAGCGTGCCGCCGCTGCCGTGGTCGCGGAACCAGGCGCCGGTGGACGCCTCCCGGATCCGGCAGTCGTCGAGCTGTGCGGTCGCCCCGTCGCTCACCGACACCGCCGTGTTGCGGACCTGGGTGAGATCGCTGTCGACGACATCGGCGCGCGAGCCCCGGTCGAGGACGAAGATCGCGTCCGGTACGTCATGGACCCGGCAGGAGTCCAGTATCACGGTCGCGCCGTCGCTCACCCAGACCGCCGGGTAGTCGCCCGTACTGTCGTGGATCTCGCACTGGTTGGCGTCGACCCGGGTGCCCGGGTCCCACACCGACAGGCCGTTGCGTCCGAAGCGGCGGACCGTGGAACGGGTCAGGGTGAGGACCGAACGGGAGCGCAGATCCACCGCGTTCTCCGGGATGTCATGGATGTCGCAGTCGGCGAGCGTCAGCACCGCGTCCGTGTCGAGCGTGACCCCGTCCGCCGAAGTGCGGTGCACCGTGCAGTCGGTGAGGTGCGCGGAGGCGCGGGCGGTGACCTGTATGCCGCTGCCCTTGATCTCGTACACCTCGCAGCCGACGGCCTCCAGCGCGCTGCCCTCACCGGTGATGCTCAGTCCGGCGCCCGAGGAGTGATGGATCCGGCAGCGTTCCAGCCGCGGATGCGCACCGTCGCGCACCGAGACCCCGGACTGCCCGGCCGACACGATCTCGCACTCCTCGAACACCCCGCCCGCACCGTCGAGCACGGCGATGCCGACCCCGGCCGGATTGTCGACCGTGCAGCGGCGCACGCTCGGCCGGGCCGCACCGCGCACCTCTATCCCGGCTGCCGACCGCGTCACGATCCGCAGATCCGCCAGCTCCGGGGCGCCGTCCTCGATGAGCAGGGCGGGGGCCGCCGAGTCCTGGCCCTCCACATGCAGATCCTGGACGACGGCGGAGGCACGCACCGTCAGCGGTACGCCGTCGACCGGCGCGATCCGGACGGAGCCGACGGAGCCCTCGGGACCACGCAGGGTCACCGCGCGGTGCAGGACGAGATTCTCCCGGTAGGTGCCCGGCGCGACGGTGAGGACATCACCGTCCGCCGCGGCCTCAAGGGCTGCGGTGAGGGAGGCGTATTCGCCAGTGCGGCGCCGCCACCGCGATGTGCCGGTGTGCGTCACCTGGACCGTGCCCTGTGCCATGGCGCTGTTGTGTCCCCGCCTCGTGCGTGTCCGATGCCCGTGCGGCCGGCCTTGCGGCAGGGGTCGTCACGGGTTTGTCCGCCGAAGAGGTGAGCGGACCGGTCCACCGTAGCGCGCGCGGAGGGCGGGAGTTGACGGGATCCCAGCTCATCAGCTGCCGGTGCCCGTCCTGCCCCAGTCCGGACCGGCCTCGGCCCACGCCCGGTCGAGCCGCGCATACCGCCGTTGCACCATGCGCCATACGATCAGGCGCCGCCCGCCCTCGATCAGTGCGACGCCCAGCAGCATCGCCCCGAATCCGGCCAGTGCCGCATGGGTGTGGGCCGTCGGCACATCCATCGGGGGCAGCGCCGGCCGTCCGTCCAGGTCGGTCCAGATCCGCACCCGGGAACCGGGATCGGTGATCTTCGAAGAGGTCGCGACCCTTCCGCTGCGGGCTGTGCCGTCCGGGGCCTTCCAGCGCGCCACCACCGACGTCTGCGTCGTGCGCTCCGAGGGCACCTCGGGGTCGGAGACCAGACGCGGCGCCCCCGACACCGGGCGCACCACAACCGCCGTCGTGGCATGCCGCTGCGCCTGCTGGACCCGTACCGACTCCTGCAGGACGTCGTCCATGAGCGAGCCGCACAGCCACCCGAGCGCAGGTGTCGCCACCGCCATCAACAGCAGTGCCACCAGAGCCACCCACGCCTCGCGCCGGTCTGTGGCGCGGCGCAGGGGATTGTGCCGCCAACGCCATACTCCCGATACCGCTCGCACAGTCCCGCACCCCCTTCCGTATCCGTCATATCCCGATACGGCACAGCCTGCGCGCCGAGCAGACGAAGAGAGAGCTACCTCACGCAGTCCAACGCGCGGTCCGGTCCCACGAGTTCCCCTCCCGGCCGAGCCGTCAGCCGGGAATCCGAACCGGGTCCCCGACCCGGATCACGCCGGTCCCGTCCGGAATCAGATACTGGCCGAACAGCAGGTCCTGCCCGGCACGGCGGTGGCGCGCGAGCGTACGCAGCGGCTCCTTGCCGCGCTCCGCAGTGCCCTGGTCGGTGGTGGTGATGACACAGCGGTCACAGGGTTTGACGATGCGGAACGGGACATCGCCGATGCTGATCCTTTCCCATCCGTCCTCCGCCCACGGCGCCGTGCCGTCCACGACGACATTCGGCCGGAAACGGTTCATCGGCAGCGGGCCCTCGTCCGCGTGGTCGCCCTGCGCGACGAGGGAGTTCAAGGCGTCCAGCGAGGCGCTGGAGGTCAGGAGCAGCGGGTAGCCGTCGGCGAATCCGACGGTCTCACCGGGGCGCGCGTACGCGGGATTGATCAGCCGACGGGTCCCGGGCGCGTCGAGATGGACGAGCCGGACCTCTGTACCCAGGTAGTCGCTGAACCAGGTGTGGGCGGCGGCCGCCGCCTCCACCACCTCGATGGTGGACCGGTGCAACGCCACGGGGACCGTGCGTCCGGGCTCGGGCACCTCGACGGTCAGCGGCGCGCTCCCCGGCGCCGACAGGCCGATGCCGCCCCCGGGCAGCGGCACGGCGGAGACCAGCGCCATGCGCGGCTGCTGCCGCTGTGTGACGGCCCGGCCCGTGGTGTCGACCAGCATCCACCGGCGGTCGCCGTCGAGTCCCCATGGCTCGACGGCGGCCTCGCAGGGCTCGTATCCGGCCAGCGACTTGACCGGATGAATGTGTACGGCGCGCAGTACGGGAGGACGCATGCCTCCATCCTGCCAGTCCCCCCGGGCCCGTCCTTCGGAGCGGGCCCGGGACGGACCGCAGCCGTGTACAGCGGGTTCCGCCGCTCAGTACCCCCGGCCCTGATACGGGCGGTTGTACGGGTCCTCGTACGGTGAGGGCGCGGGTACGGGCCGCGGCGACGCCGGACGCATCGACTCGTACCCCGTGCCCGGCGCCGGACGCGGCTGCTGGGGCTGAGGCGGCTGGTAGCCGCCCCGCATGCCGGTCGGCTGCTGCGGGATGTACGGCGCGGGCGCTTGCTGCAGATGAGCCGGCTGCATCGGCGCGTAGCTCTGCTGCGGTGCGGCCATCTGCTGCGGGTACCCGTACGACGGGTTCGGCTGGGAAGGCGCCGCGGGAAGCGCCGGCAGCGCCGACGGGAGCGCCGGCAGGTAGCTGTTTCCGGTGTCGTAGGAGGCCGGCACTCGGATCGGGGCAATCTGGGGCGTACCCCGCTCCGCGACCAAGGAGTCGTAGATCGGAGTGTCGGGGAACGACGACGCGGCGTAGTAGCCGCCGCCGTAGGTGGAGCGGGGGGAGGTCATGACACCTAAGTTAAGCCCACGATGTGCTGGTTGGGGAGCCCCAATCCTAGGGTCATCCGATTTATGCTGCTTCTGTTCACCTGACCTGCTAAAACATCGTCAAAGCTACCGTTAACAGCGGGGGCTTTTCCGTTGGAGGGCCCATGGCTGACGAGAAGTGGCGGATGGGCTGCAAAGGCCGACACCCGCGTGGCACACGCCAGGACGGAGGGCTTCGACCCCGAGCGCTTGGAACCTTGCGACTATCAGGAGATCGCCGACGGCAACCGCGGCCTGCCGGTCGCCACCGCCGACATCACGCGCGGTGACTACTGGGCCTGCTGGCTCGGCGGCGTCGCCGCTCACCGGGTTCGGGAGATCATCCATCTCCGCTACGCCGCCTGCGTCTGTCTCCACCTCATCCCCGACCTCGGCACCAAGAGGCGCTTGAGCAGCCGCCACGTCCCCTTCACCGTGCAGCTGACGTGGAACAACCGCCGGATCAGTGTCTTCACCCGCGCCAGCGTCCACCGCTGGTCAGCCCAGCCCGAGCAGCCGGCCGTCGAAAGCATCGACGGCGACGCGAGCGTCAGTACCCCGATGCCGCCGACGGCCGTGACCACGAACAGCGCCCGGACAAGGAACAGAACGGCGTGCAGCGGTCACGGCAGCGACTGCCTGCCACCGGCAGGCACGACACCCGCACCTGCACCACCCGGAACTGTGAATCCCCCTGGGCCAGCCACGACGTGACCCCCAACCGATCTGTATCAAGCGGCAGTTTAGCCACTCCACTGATCCGACCACGAGAACTCAAGTCCCATCCGGGGCCCAATCAGCCGTTGCGCGCGCACCGTTCCGGCCGCGGTTCCCCAAAGGGCCGACCCAGCTCCCCTTGTCGTAGAGACGACATGTCGCAATCACGGCACCCGCAACAGGTGACACACGGGCCTCGGAAGCCGGAGTCTTGATCCGAACCGCGCGCTCCACGCCCGCACCTTCTCGAAGAGGCCCCCGATGCACCCACGGCTCCGCCCTGCCGCGCTCGTGGCGGCAGGTGCCCTCATCGCCGCGCTGGCCCCTGTCCTGGCCCCCTCCTCCCACGCGGCCGCCGCCACCGCCCGCCCGGCGGCCCCCGCCTCCCGGACCTCCACCGTCACCCTCGTGACCGGAGACCGGGTGCACCTGGAGCGCTTCCCCGACGGTCGCCAGGCGGTCTCCGTCGAGCCGGGCGGGGAAGGCGCGGGGGGCAGCTACGAGCAGGTGGAGATCGCCGGCGACCTCTACGTACTCCCCGGCGAGGCACTGCCGCATCTGGCCACCGGCGCACTCGACCGCCGGCTGTTCAACATCACCGGCCTGGTGGAGCAGGGCTACGACGACGCCCGCACCAAGAGCATCCCGCTGATCGCCCGCTACCGCTCCGGCGTCCGACTCGAATCCGCCGAGGAGCCCGTCGGTTCCGAGGCGGTACGCACGCTCGGCAGCCTGCGGGGCCGCGCGCTGAAGGCCGAGAAGCGACAGGCCCACCGCTTCTGGGAAGCCGTCGGCGCCGAAGCCCCTAAGACCTCGAAGACTCCGCAGACCTCGAAGACTCCGAAGCCCCCGCAGCTCGGCGCCGGTATCGACCGCCTCTGGCTCGATGCGAGGGTCCGCACCTCCCTGGACAAGAGCGTCCCGCAGATCGGTGCCCCCGAGGCCTGGAGCGCGGGATACGACGGGACGGGCGTCACCGTCGCCGTCCTGGACACCGGCATCGACGACTCCCACCCCGACCTCGCGGGCCGGATCGCCGGGACCCGCAACTTCACCGACAGCCCCACCACCCAGGACGCCTTCGGCCACGGCACCCACGTCGCCTCCACCGTCGCCGGCACCGGCGCCGCCTCCCAGGGCTCCCGCAGGGGCGTCGCGCCCGGCGCGAAGCTGCTGGTCGGCAAGGTCCTCGGCGACAACGGCATCGGTTCCCTCTCCTCCGTCCTCGACGGCATGGAATGGGCCGCCTCCTCGGGCGCCGACGTCGTCAACATGAGCCTGGGCAGCGACACGGCCGGCGACGGTACGGACCCGCTCAGCCTCGGCCTCGACGAGCTGACCGAGACCACCGGAACGCTCTTCGTCGCCTCGGCCGGCAACAGCGGCCCCGGCGAGTACACCGTGGGCACCCCCGGCGCCGCGGACGAGGCACTGACCGTGGGAGCGGTGGACGGCGAGGAGCACCTCGCCGAGTTCTCCAGCCGCGGCCCGCGCACCGACGAGGCGCAGAAGCCCGACATCACCGCCCCCGGCGTCGGTATCGTCGCCGCCCGCGCGGCGGGCACCTCGATGGGCGAGCCGGTCGACGACGCGTACACCGCCTCCTCCGGTACGTCGATGGCGGCCCCCCACGTCGCGGGCGCCGCGGCGATCCTGGCCGCGCAGCATCCCGACTGGCAGGCACGGCAGTTGAAGGACGCCCTGATCAGCACCTTCCGCCTCTCCCCGGACTACACCGTCTATGAGCAGGGCGGCGGCCGGGTGGACCTGGCACGGGCGGTGAAGCAGCCCGTACACGCCACCGGCACCGTCGGCTTCGGCGAACTCACGACAGCCACCCCCGCCGCGCCGCCTGCCACACCAACTGCGTCCGCGTCGCTGCGCCGGCGCGCTGCATCAGCACCTGGATCCGGCGCTGCACCGTGCGCTGGCTGACCCGTAGCTGCGAGGCGATCGCCTTGTCCGCGACCCCGGCGACGACCAGGGACAGCAGATACCGCTCGTCGTCGGCGACGTTCGCACCGGGCCGCGGACTGCCGCCGAAGTCGGCCAACTCACCGGAGTCCGTGACGTGCAGCGGCGACGCCGCCGCCCACTGGCTCTCGAACAGCGCGATCAGTGCGTCGAGCAGGCTGCTGCCGCGCACCACCGCGGCCGTCGGCTCACCCAGCGAACCACCCGAACCGCCGTGCATCAGCGGGCAGATGGCGATCGAACGGTCCGCGATCACCATCCGCACCGGCAGCGTCCCGGTAGCCCGCGCCTGCTCACCCGCGCGGATGCTCCGGGCAACGTTGTCGACCATGCCGGGCTCCTCCAGCAGAGCGCGCTCGTAGACAGCCTCGTACCGCACCCCGCGGGCGAGCAGCTCCCACTCCTCGTCGTTCTCCGCCGCAGGCATGGCCACATGGCCGGCCTTGCAGAGCCACCGCATCTCACTGGCCCCGTACGCCATATGACGCAGCCGCTGCCGGATCACACTCGCCCCCGTGATCACCTCGACAAGCTGCCCCGCGTCATGCCGCCGCCCCCCGGCCCGGTACTCCTCGGTGAGCTGCTCCACCCCCCGCCGCGCCGCCTCCAGCGCCTCATGCCCACGTAGCAGCAGCGGACGCAGCGCCGCATCGGGCGCCACCGGCACATAGCGCACCGCGCCCCCCGCCGGCGAAACGGCCACCCGCCCCACCAGCCCCTTGTCGTGGAGCGAGGCCAACAGCCTGTGTGTCTGCGCCACTTCGAGCCCCAGCTGCTCCGCGATCACCGCGGCATCAGCCTCACGCACCCCGACGAGGAAGCGGTACACCCGCTCCTCCCCCGCCCCGATCCCCGCGGCCTCCAGCATGTGTCCGCCTCTCACGACGCCCCCACCCGCCCCAACCGATGCACCACCCACCGGACACGGCGTGATCTAACCACACCCGCACACCGGAACGATGTCCGCGCTATCACGCACGACGACCATCCGACTTCGATACGCGCAAAGTGGCGGCGAGCGGACATGTCGCTTCTTCGTCAGGTGCGGCCGTAGCGTCGGTGCCCCTTCCTGCCGAGGCTTGACCCGCCGGTCGCGGAACCCTCCCTGCCGGCGGAAGGAGAGCGTTCAGCATGCGTTTCAGGCGAAGAGCCGCACTGCTCAGCTTCACCTTGGCGACCACCTTGGCCACCACCGTGGCCGGCGGCGGCCTGGTGTACGGTGCCACCCCCGCACCGAAGACCGGGGAGGACGCGGTAACCACCCCGTCCCAAGCAGAAGTCCGCACCGCGAAGGTCACCCTCGTCACCGGAGACCAGGTGACGGTGGCCACGAGGGCGGGCAAGACCCTCGCCGTCAACATCACCCCGTACCACCGCAGTGCGGCCGAGCTGCGTACGTACACCGTCGGCACCGATGTGTACGTGATCCCGCGCGATGTCGAAGCGCTGGTGCACAACGGCCAGGTGGACGGCCGGCTGTTCAACGTCACCCAGCTCATCGCCCAGGGGTACGACGATGCCCACCACGCGTCGACCCCGATGATCGTGCGCTACGCGTCCGGCGCCAAGGACACCGCACCCGGCGGAGCCCGCATCACACGGAAACTCCCCGGCGTACGCGGAGCCGCCGTCAGCGCCGACAAGCGCAAGGGCGCCGCGTTCTGGGAGGCCATCGACGACGACAGCGCCCGCGCAGGTACCCCCAAGGCCCGCCTGTCGGGCGGCGTCCAGCGCCTCTGGCTGGACGGGCAGGTCAAGGCGCTCCTCGACAGGAGCGTCCCGCAGATCGGCGCCCCGGAGGCATGGAAGGACGGTTTCGACGGCACCGGCGTGAAGGTCGCGGTGCTGGACACCGGTGTCGACACCACCCACCCCGACCTCGCCGACCGCATCGTGGCAAGCCGCAGCTTCGTCCCCGGCGAGACGGTGCGCGACGGCCACGGCCACGGCACCCACGTCGCCTCCACCATCGTGGGAAGCGGAGCCGCCTCCGGCGGGAAGTATCGGGGCGTGGCACCGGGCGCCGGACTGATCGTGGGCAAGGTGCTCGACGACGGCGGCAGCGGCCCGGAATCCTCGATCATCGAAGGGATGGACTGGGCCGCGCACTCGGGGGCGAAGGTCATCTCCATGAGCCTGGGCGGCGGGGAAGGCGCCGACGGCACCGACCCCATGTCGATTGCGGTCAACGAACTGACGGCGCAGACCGGCGTGCTGTTCACCATCGCGGCGGGCAACAGCGGCCCCGCGGCGACGTCCGTCGGCTCACCCGGAGCCGCCGACGCGGCCCTGACGGTCGGCGCCGTGGACTCCACCGACGCGGTCACCGACTTCTCCAGCCGGGGCCCACGAGGTGGTAACGGCGGGCTCAAGCCGGAGATCACCGCGCCGGGCTCGCGGATCGTCGCCGCCCGCGCCGCCGGCACGACGATGGGCACACCGGTGGACGGCTCGTACACCACCGCGAGTGGCACCTCCATGGCCACGCCGCACGTGGCCGGCGCCGCCGCGATCCTCGCGCAGCGCCACCCCGACTGGTCGCCGGCCCGTTTGAAGAGCCAGCTGATCAGTACGGCCAAGACCACCGCCGCCACCTCCGTCTACGCCCAGGGCGCCGGCCGCGTGGACGTGGCACGCGCACTCCGGCAGCCCGTATCGGCCAGCGGCACAGCCGACTTCGGACTGCGGGACTGGGACGCCACGGCCCCGGTCGGGAAGAAGATCGAGTACGTCAACGACGGCGACCAGCCGGTCACCCTCGCCCTGAAGGTCGAGAACGCGGGTGAGGAACTGCCGGCCGGAGTGCTCAGCCTGGGAGCCGACTCGGTGACCGTGCCGGCGCACGGCACCGCCGCGGTCGACCTCACCCTCAACACCGCCGGCGTGACGACCGGATCCCACGGCGCGCACGTCACCGCGGTCTCCGCCGACGGACGGACGGCGGCAGTGACGGCGGTCGGCTTCGGCCGGGACGTACAGCGCTTCGACGTCACGCTGAAGGTGCTCGACCGCGACGGCAAGCCGACGAGCGGCATCGCCGCGGTCACCGCCTGGCAGCTGGGCCGCTACGGACTGCCCGACACGTACCCGGTCGCAGCGGACGGGACCGTCGTGGTGCGGGTACCGCGCGGCGAGCACGCCTTCATCTCGGAGATCTCCCACTACAACTCCGACTGGAGCCGGCTGGAGGAGTACACCTACGCAGCCCAGCCGGGCACGATGATCGACTCCGATCGGACCTTCACCCTGGACGGCGCCAAGGCCGGCCCGGTCACCATGACCACCTCCCGGCCGACGGAGACCAACCGCGCCCGCGTCGGTCTGAACTTCCAGGCCGTGGACAACGGCCTCATCTACGACCGCGAGGTGTGGCTGGACGGCGAGACGGCCGTGTACTCCGTCCCGTCGCAGAGCGCGAACGAGCGCTTCGAATCGCGCGCCGCCTGGTCGCTCGGCGCACCCGCACTCGACGCCCGCCTCGTCGGGCACGGCAACCGGCCCCTGGACGCGGCCTACCTCGAGGGCTGGACGGGCTCCGCACGTATCGACGGCACCCGCGTCCTGCGCGTGGCGAAGGCCGGCGAGGACGTCCGGGGCAAGCTCGCCCTGGTGAAGCGGAGCGCCGAGCGCACGGTGAGAGAGCAGGTCGACGACGCCGCGAGCGCCGGTGCGCTCGCCATCCTCATCTACAACGACATCCCCGAGAACTGGCTCGCAGGCAACTGGGGCTCGACGGCCACCAAGATCCCGGCGATGACCCTCTCCGGCACCCAGGGCGAGGAGCTGGCGGCCCTGGACAATGCCGTGATCAGGATCTCCGGTACGGCGGTGAGCCCGTACTCCTACGAGCTGCTGAAGTACCACAAGGGCGGCATCCCCGCCGACCAGCGCTACCGGGTACGCGACGAGGAACTGGCCACCGTGGACTCCTCGTTCCACGCCTCGACGCCGGCCACCGAAGGCGGATACGCCCGGCTGATGCGCTCGCCGATGCAGCCGACGGCGTACTTCGGCTTCGACCGGGTGGTCCTGCCGCGCTCCCGGACCGAGTACGTCTCCGCGGACGTGCCCACCTGGGAAGCGGTGAAGGCAGCTCCCGTGTGGACGGCGGAGGGCTCCTGGAAAGTGACGAACATTTCGACGCTCAAGGCCGGACAGCGCGTGCACCGCGACTGGAACAAGGCCGTGGTCCGCACCGCGCTGCCGGACGCACAGTCCAACTCGGCCGTCCGGCAGGGCGATGTCGGTGTAGTGGCGTCGGGCGGTCTGCTCGACTCCGCGTCGGACCAGGCCTTCTCCGTCGAAGCCGGCAGTGACAAGGCGCTGTCCACCGTCTACCGGGACGGCCAGCTCCTCGGCAGCGTCCGCTCTGCGCCCGTCGCCTTCCCGATGACGGCACAGCGCGCCGAATACCGCGTGGTCACCGACGTGCAGCGGGACGCCCCCGGCTGGACGACCTCCACCAAGGTGCGCACCGACTGGCGCTTCCACTCCGAGCGGAAGGAAGGGCTGACCCTGCTCCCCGTCCTGTCGGTCGACTACCGACTCGACGTCGACCAGGCCAACAGTGCCCGGCCGCACTCCACCACCCGCATCGGACTGGGCGTGCGCTACCCCAAGGGCCTGAACGGTCTGAAGCTCGCCGGGGCGAAGCTGTGGGCCTCGTACGACGACGGCACCAACTGGCAGCAGGTGCGCCTCGATGGCGGCCTCAACGGCACGATCGGCAACCCTGCGAACGCGGGCTTCGTGTCGCTGCGCGTGCAGGCCACCGATGCCGATGGCAACACCATCGAGCAGACGGTGACCCGCGCCTACCAGATCCGCCGCTGACCGATGCCGGGGCGCCTGCGCCGCAGGCGCCCCGGCGTGCGCGTCCGACGTTGCACCGAGAAGCGCAGCCAGGTCGTCGACCTCTACCTCTAACTTTCCGCCACGATCGTCACGCTCCGTATGGTCATCCGCCGCGCCACTCCGCTCTACCGCTGGGAC